>JABGPX010000309.1 GCA_018644745.1 Spirochaetales bacterium | reverse complement strand
CGAGGACGGGATAATAATTGATCCGTCGGAAAACGAGGTACTTGCCGGTAGGATTGGAGATACTATTATTACATCCGACGGTACCACCCTCCTCGGTGCCGACGATAAGGCCGGCGTCGCTGAGATCATGACGGCGGCAGCCTGGATCATGGCTCATCCGGATTTCAAGCACGGCGGCGTTGAGCTGATTTTTACCCCTGATGAGGAGACTGGAAAGGGGATGAATCAGTTTCCGGTCGACAAGCTTCGAAGCCTGTGCTGCTATACCCTCGATGGCGATGTCGAAGGAACAATCGAGGCCGAGTGCTTTCACGCGGTGAAGGTGGATATAACTTTCGCCGGCATCTCGATTCATTCGGGAACCGCCCGAGGAAAACTGGTGAACGCGGTAACAATGGCGGCAAGTTTCGTCTCGATGCTTCCCAGAAATGAAAGCCCGGAGGCGACTGATGGACGCTTTGGCTTTTATCTTCCTCTCGAGCTCGCCGGTACTCCCGAGGAATCTAAACTGACGGTGTTTCTCCGGGATTTTGAAAAGACCGAGATCGAACGGCGTAAAAAGGCTATAGACGCCCTGTGCGCAGCGATTGAAGCCCAGTTCCCCGGGGGTACAGCTCAAACTGAAGAATCAGCCCAGTATGTAAATATGAGAGAGTATCTCCAGGATGAACCAAAGGTCATGGGTCTTCTCGAGGAGGCGGTTCGGCAAACAGGCATCGAGCCGGTTCTCAAAATCATTCGCGGGGGTACCGACGGTGCCCGTCTCAGTGCTATGGGAATTCCCACTCCTAACATTTTCACCGGCGGTAACAGTTACCACAGCCGAAGTGAATGGGCATCCCTCCAGGTTATGGAAAGGGCCTCCCAGGTTGTGGTGAATCTCATATCCTTGTGGGGAGTACAATGAGAAAATTGGTCTTCATTCTATTTTCCCTATTAATTGGCATAACCGCGCTCTCGGGCCAAGAGGCCGAAGCTCCTCAAGTTCTGGGGATTTTGACATATCTCGAGGGTGAGGTCGATGTTTATCGCAACGGTGAGCAGCTGTCCTGGTATGATGTTGACATAGGTCTAGAGGTTGAAGAATACGACTTGATTAAAACAGGATCCGACGGAACCGCAGATATCGAACTTGAACTGCCTTCCCGCAGAGCTGTCTCAGTTCATATTTCTCCCAATACAGCCTTCTATTTCAGTCTTGGGCAGTTGGAGAGTGGGACTCAAACAAGATTTGATATGCTCAAAGGCACTATCGGATTCAAAGTAAAGCGCCTTGCCTTTGCGGGAGAAGTGGCCGTGAGAACCCAAGCTGTGGCCATGGGTGTCCGCGGCACCGAATTCGAGGTAACCACAGCGCCGGAAGGATCTCTTCTCATCACCTGCAGCGAAGGAGAGGTTGTTTGTTTCGACGACGAAGGCGGACAGCAGCTCGCAATTGCCGGCAGGGTTGTTGAAAAAACTGATACAGAATTTCGCGGGGTGGATGTACCGGTGAGCGACCTCGACGCGTACCGGACCAATTGGGAGAAAGAGCGGGAAGAGATTTTTGTGTCCGGAGCGTCTTTCTTTATCTCAGGCTTCGCTACGTTGTATTTGGAATATCAGCCTGAATTCGAAAAGGCATTCGATCAATTGAGAAAGCAGCGAAGGATTTTCGAAGAGTGGGCTGAACGGAAGACCGGCACAGACGCAGATCTCGGCAGCCTTCTGCTTCAGCGAAGAGATGTAACTCCCGGTATCATAGCCATGAGATCGGTGTTCCCGTACTTTGAGCAGCTGTTCTACCGGCTGCAGGTTCTTGGGAGGTACCACGCTGAAGGCATCGGACTGACATCCATTCGGAGAAATCTTACAAGCGCTCAGTTCTTTCGAGGATTCGATCGGGAGCAGCAGTTTCTAGAAGAAAAATTTGCCCTGGTACGGTACTACTTCAAACTGTTTGCATGGAGCGATAGTTTTTCCGATTCAGATATCATGGATGATATTTTCTCGGATACAAACCCTCTTGGAGGGGACGGTCCGCCAAAGCCTTCAGATCCCCGGTCGGCGAACTAGTCCCGGCTGAACTCTCGCCGTAATCTACCGCTTATTCCGCAGGTAATCTCGTAGGAAATCGTCCCTGCAAAATCGGCGAGTTCCGCCGCGTCCGGGACTCCTCTGCCGGGTCCGAACAGAATTACCTCGTCGTACAGTTCCGCATCGCTGTCTGTGCCTAGATCAACAAGAAACTGATCCATGCAGATGGTTCCTATCACCGGATACCTTTTGCCGCGGATAAGAACCTCCGATCGATTCGAAAGTATCCGCGGATATCCGTCTCCGTAGCCCGCGGCGACAGTTCCAATCATCGTACTGTTCCTGGTTGAATATGTATGACCGTAACTAAGAGGTGTTCCCGCGGGAACTTTCTTCATGAATACAAGTTTTGATCGCACTTCCATAACCGGCTTGAATCCGCTAACGCTTTCTTTTCCCGATCCCTGTGGGTAGCCGTAAGCGGCGATTCCGACCCGTATCATGTCGTACCACGCACCGGGATAGCCGATAAAACCAGCCGAATTCGCCGCGTGAATTATTCCGGGATCAAATCCTGCCTTCCGTATATCAGAGATACAGCGGTCGAAAAGAGCTATCTGCCCCGCGGTAAAATCGCTGTTTCTGTCATCTGCCATCGGGAAATGGGTGCAGATCCCTTCAAGGCGGACATGCGGAAGTCTTGCGGCGTATCCGGCCAGCTCAACCGCGTCCTCGGGCCTGCACCCGATCCGACCCATTCCAGTATCGATTTTAAGATGAACGCGAATTGCGGCATCCTCTGCTTTTGCAGCAGCCTCAAGCAACTCTAAATGCCGCCTCGATGCCGTAACTGTGCTCAGACCGTGTTTTGCTATTTCTGAAAGGTCCTCCGGAAGGGGTAGGCTGAGAAGCAGAATAGCTGTGGAAATTCCTGAGGTCGTGATCTCGATACCTTCGGAGGCTGATGCCACTCCGAGGAAATCAATATCAATCTCTTCGGCAGCACGGGCTATTTCGACCGCGCCGTGGCCGTATGCGTCCGCTTTTACCGTGAGGCATACTTTTGGTACTCCTCTGGTAAGCTCGCGAATTCGGTGTATATTTGAGACAAAATTATCGAGATGGACTATTGAGCGGCTTACACGCATAAAATGGATGATAAACTAATGATTTCGATCTCTCAAGGGAACTCAAATTATCTTCAAAATCCATTTTTCATCGGTGTAAAAGTGTGTTATTATTATAAATAGGAATGAAATATATCGCTCGCGCATACAAATGTGCACCCTTACTTATAATTATACTCATAGCCTCGTGCAGTGCTCCGGGCTTGCTCTTGCCTGTTGACCAGGAAGGGCCTAGTCTCGAGATTTTCAGTCTACGCTCAGGTTCCGTACTGTATCCGGAAGATACCTTTGAAATTACTCTTGATTTTGACGACGAAGAAATCATGCCTGATCGTTTGGTCATCGATTTGCTCGATTCTGAAGGGGAAATACTTTTTTCCGTCGAGCTGGATTCCGAGCAGATTCTGCAGCTTCCTTTACCGGTGGAACTTCCGGCTGATATCGTCGACGGTACGTATGAGGTAGTTATTACGGTATTTCAGGAAGGAGAAGAGATAGGCTCAGAATCTTCGCTTTTTTTCCTCATTCAGGAAGAGTTCATTATTGATGCGATTAATGCGTATCCCCAGTTTTTTTATCCTGGCGGGTTAGGATTGGTTTATGCGGATCTGAGTATACCCGATGAAGCGGACCCGGATCTGAGATGGCTGGGCGGCGATGAAGTACTGCTCGAGGGGCTTCTCTCCGAGGGTGCCGATGAGCTTCAACTGCAGGTTCCCGACCGCGAAGGGGTATATTCAATACGTTTGGAAGTGTTTCCTTTCAGTCCCGCGGATGAGAGCATATTTGACTTCATTTCTGAGATTTCTCTCGAGGCGCAGTTCTTTGTATCCAGCACCCAGGATGTGGATGAAGCCGAGTTCTCCCCCGAAGAAAACTATTATAGTTTATTCCATTTTCGCGGCGAGTTCGTTGATTGGGGTTCTCGTGTAGGCGAGGCGGCGGTGAGTATTGGAATAGTCGATCTCGCAATAGCACAAGGTCTGTTCGGATTCTACTTCGACGGCAGTAACGGCTTCTCGGCCGAAGAGGTTCTTCTACCGATTGTAGAAGGGGTCATTCACCCATTCTCATTCTCGGTCAGGCTGGCGCCTTTTTCTCAGACGGGTACGCTTATCAGCATGTTTGATAGAACCGGTGCCGTAGTTTTCTCTGTCGGCTTTGACGATGAAGAGCGACTAAGCGCATCTTTGAATGGTTCGCAAACCGCAGCCGAGTACGATTTCGAGTCAGGAGTACCTGTTGATCTTACGCTTTCGGTAATTCCCTCGGAAGATTCGGTTTTATTTCTCTGGTTTGTCGACGGCATTATGCTCTCAGCCGAGGAGCAGATTTTTGAACCCGTGGATTTTGAGAACCTTGGAATGACATATATCGGCGGAGAGAATAGCGCAAAAGCGGTTATTGACGAAATCGGAATTTTTTACAAAGTGACCGAGTTGGGGGTCGAGACAGACTCAGAGGTGTACGAACGGGCGATGGTGCGTCTATACGGTGAGGACTTGATTTATGCCGAAGGATTCGACGGCCAGCATATTCCGGAGACCCTTTCATACTCAGAGAACCAAAACCTGTACCTTGTGGAAGGCGGCTCGCTCATTCTCCTGCCGGAGGCTGGCATTGAGTATTATGAATTACCCGAGATTTTTGACAGTCTTTCTTTCACGATCGATAAGGTAGGCCTCGGAGTAATCACGCTGCGGGGAGATGAAACTGGAGATATTTACTACGATTCGTCATCAGCGGCCGGCACCACAGAAGAGGGAGAAGAGAACGAATCTGATGATGACGACACGCTTCTTCTGGAAGTGGTAAGCCGCGACGGCCGCTTATATTCAGAGCAGGACGGAGATACTGGTGATCTCGGTTTTGTTGATGAAGAGCTGACGCTGACAGTAGTTAACGATGGAGAAGAGGATTCGGTGGAAATTCGGAGCATACTTATCGTTAAAGACCATTGGGAACTCAAATAGTCCAGCCAATCAATTTATAATTTACAAAAAAGCGCGGAGGTTTAAATGAAGCGAGGTTTCATTCTTTGTATCTCTGTTCTGATGCTGCTCATGGTGGTAAGTTTTGTTGCAGCACAGGAAATATCGGAAAAACAAGAATTAGCTATTTTCTCCCTCAGCCATTATCGCTGGCAGATTCCCGGCGGTGCGCTTGCTCTCGTTGATGAACAGATGAAGGCCGTTTTTGTAAATCTCGGGCGCTTTAATGTCGTGGGCATGACCTACCGGCTCGACGGAGACGGGGTTGATGAGTTTATTCGGAAGATTCGAGAGGTAAAAGAACAGAATGTCGAGCTTCCTGAGACAGTACGGCTCGGTCAGGAAGCCTTCACGGAAGCTGATTTTAATAAGCTTATTAATTCTTTCATTGTTGTCGTTCCCGTAATGACCAAATACGGTCTTGAGAGAGGAGAGAATGGTGAGTTCTCATCAAAAATTGAAGTGTCTTTCAGTTTTATTAATGTAGAGACCGCCGAGGGATTCGGCTATTTCACTGTTGAAGTGGAAGGCAAGGCGGATTCAGGCCGCCAGGCGGTGGAACAGGCTGCGGAAAAAATATCCCCCCAGCTGACTTTTGAGCTGCGGAAAATTCCTGAGTTTCAGCTGAAGTCCGGAATAATCAACGTTCAGGGACGGCAGATATACCTTGAGTTCGGCGCCAATATGGGCGTGGCTGTCGGAGATGAGTATGCTATTGTAGCTGACACAGTATTGCCAACGGGACATATCATCAGCGAGGAAACCGGGCTGCTCATCGTAGATGACGTGAAAGATGAGCTTTCTATCGCAACTCTGGTATATTCGGAGACGAAACCTCAGATCGGGGACCAACTCGAGGAAATCCCCCGGTTTGGATTCGATACCGGCGTCCATATCAGATCTGTATTGGCCGCAGAAAAACTAGTGGGTATGATTGGTATTCGGCAAAGTATTTCAAGAGGATTTCTTACTTATCGACCGGTAATCGGTATTGATGTGCCGTTTAGCGTTCTTGGAACCACAAATCTTCCCGGGCTGGTTGTCAATGTATATGGTGGTGGAGAAATCAACTGGTATCTATGGAGATTTCAGGTGGTTCCGACCGCCGCTCTAGGCGTGGGCGGAAGTGTGCCCCTGGACGAAGGCGAGAGTTTCAAAGTATCTCATGCAGGTGGCTTCATAGAATTGCTGGTCAGTTACCTTCTGAATAGAGACATCAAGCTGTCCGCCGCGGTTGGTTATACCGGCTGGTTTCGGCTGTCGACGGATTCCGGGGACACCTATATGGGGCCGCATTTCGGAATCGGGGCCACCTATAAGTACTAGAATCGATAAATGGGGGTAACCTAATGCGCGTGTATCGCTTATCCATTTTTGTGCTGATTTCTCTGTTGTTTTTTTCATGTGCAGGTATCAATAACAGCGGCTCATCTGATGCTCCGATCTATTACGGTTATGGAACAGGTCCAACAGTTACCAATGCTCTTAACACCGCGAAACAGGATATCTTAACGCAGGTGGTTGCTGATCTTATTGATGAGCCTGTCAGACTGGCAAGGAAAGATGAGCTACGCAGCCTTTTTTATGAGACAACCGCGCCGAACGCATATTTCTATTCTGATACCCTGGATACCTTAACTCAGGGCAAAGATGGATCAACATACGTCTATCGAATTGGTATCAGGGTAAATCTAAATGCGGTTGTCAGCACTCTCGAAGCAAACAGCATATATGGGGGAATGGTATTACCCGGTCAAACCGCAAGTGTGGAGCTTCCCGATAAACCCACGCCTTCTGCCTCTGCGCAGACGCCGAAGCAGGAAACTGTTTCAACTAGAAA
>JABGPX010000168.1 GCA_018644745.1 Spirochaetales bacterium | reverse complement strand
GATTCGTCTCGCAGGCGCCGGGTGACACGCATCCGGGTCGCATGTGCGTTGCTCGCAGCCAGCTTTCTCTTCACTTCGTGCCCGAACCCGGTTCCGCCTGTTCTGGCCAACCAGATCGTTGACGTCGATAGTCCGCAGATCTCCGTAACTTCACCCAGCGATGGTGACGTTTATCAGTCACACGTAATACTTACGGGAAAGGCAACCGACAACGACGGCGCCGTGCAATCGGTGGAGGTAAGTATTCCAGTGCTCGATCTAATCGAGGAAATTACTTTTGAGGACGACGGGTCTTTTACCTACGCGTTCAGTACAGTCGATGTTACCTCCTCTATTGCCATCACGATCACTGCCGCCGACTGGAACGGAAACGAATCGATCAAAGTCGTAATACTAGAGAATGATCTTACCGGACCATATATCGAGATAGCCGAACCTGGGGACTACAGCACATACAGTACGGTTGTGCGCGTTAGCGGCGTTGTTGCAGATGAGGAGGGCCGCGGGTCAATCGGAGAGGTCAGATCCGGTACATATCAGGTGTTGGGCACAAGCCTTTCAGCACCTCTTAGCCTGGCATCTGACGGGACATTTACCTTTTATTTCGCGACCCGCCTCGATGACGGCACCCAGGTAATAGACGGCCCGGCTACTATTAAGATAGTCGCCGAGGATTGGAATGGTAACCTTTCTGCCGAAGAAGTGACGGTTATCAATCCTGACGCCGGGGATTTTGCCTCGATAAGCGTCGTATCGGCGAACAAGCAGGTAACGATTTCTTGGAGCCCGGTGCTAAATGCCGAAAGCTACAGCATCCACAATCCGCGATACGGAAAGATCCGCGAGAATGTGACCAGTCCCTATGTTTGGGACGGTCTTGTCAACGGCGAATTTTACTCCTTTCTGCTGCAGGCTGTGATACCCGATACTCAAGGCGCGGATGCGTGGTCCGTCAGGCAGGACGTGATTCCTTTGAGCAAGCGGACTCTTGCACCTTGGGTGATTGAGACAAGGCACCGGTCTATCGCCATTGGCTGGAAAGAGACCGATCCGCCGTCTGAATGCATTGTCGAGCGGAGCGTGGATGGAGGGATATGGGAGGTGAGAACCCTTACATCGTACACCACATTCACGGACACCGATCTCACACATGACAGTTGGTATTCCTATAGGATAAAATCGACAAGTCAGCCCGATATCGTCAGCGCCTCCATCAATGCCGTGCCCAGCCGCTTTCCGGATATCCACGTAGAAAATGTGGGACCGGTCGATCAATCGGCGCCTGCCTACAAGATCGCCGTCTCAAGCAGCTATGCTTACGCGGCCGCGGCGCACGCGGGCCTTCAGGTCCTCGACATTTCCGATCCGGGGATGCCGACTGTCGTCACAAGCTGCGATACGCCGGGAAAGGCGATGGACGTTGCTCTGTCCGGCGATGGGAACTATGCCTATGTCGCCGACTACGAAGGGGGACTGCAGGTCATTGATATCTCCTCTCCCGATTCGCCTTCCCTCGTCGGCGGCATCGGTGGCAATGGCGACACTACTTTCAACGAGGCTCGCGGCGTGGCGCTCTCAGACGACGGCGACTACGCATATATCGCGTGCAGAGACGATTCGCTCAAGATAGTGGACATCACTACACCGGACGCACCGACTCTCATATCAACCTATAACGCAGGCAAAGCCATGGGCTTAACGGTTTCGGGCTCTCATCTTTACGTGACCAGCGAGACATATGGTCTTATCAGACTGGACATCTCGAGCCCAGACGATCCGCAAGCAGACGGATCTGTTAACATCACCACCGGCAACAGCAACGAGGTTGATGTGATCGTGTCGAGCGACCACGCCTACGTGGCCGCCGAGTATCACGCGCTGCAGATTGTCGACATCACGACGACGCCCAATCCAACGCTGATGGGCAGCGTCGAGATCCAGGGATACGCGTTCGGTGTCGCGTTGTCTGATGACGGCAACTTCGCCTACGTAGCAGCGATGGACGGTGGCCTCGCGGTTGTCGATGTTTCCGATCCCTCCGCACCGGTCAGCATTGACCATTGCGACAACTCAAATACAGGATACGTGTCGGGAGTCGCGGTGGCAGGTTCATATGTCTATGTAGCCGATTACGGTAACGGTATCTACGTCATGGACATCACACGACCGGGCTCCCCGACGCTGGCAGGCAGCCACGCAACTGCAGGGCATGCCGAAGATGTCGCGGTTTCAGGTTCCTATGCATTTGTGGCACAACATGGACTTGGTTTGCAGATCTTCGACATCTCCGTTCCTACCGCTTTGTCGCTTAGCGGAGTCTACGATACGGAAGGAGCGGCGCTTGGAGTTGCAGTTGCAGGTGATTTTGCTTATGTCGCGCAGGATAGCTGGGGGCTTGCGATCATCGATGTCTCCGATCCTTCCTCGCCAACCCTCGCCGGTAGCTGCGATACACCGAGGTACGCCAGAGGTATCGCTGTGAGGGGCGCTTACGCCTACATGGGCGGGCACGACGGGGGCTTTCAGATTGTCGACATCTCCGATCCATCATCTCCAATCCTCGTGAACACTCTCAACTCCGACGGATACGTCAAATGTCCCACCATTTCCGGATCGTACGCCTTTGCACCGAATGGTATTGAAGGCTTGCAGATCATCGACATATCAGAACAGCCGTCGTTATCACTTGCGGATGAATACCTTACCCCGAGCCCGGCACTCGACGTGGATGTCTTGGATAACATAGCCTGCATCGCCTCCAAGCTATCGGGCCTTGTGCTCCTTGATGTCTCAAACCCCACCCAAGCATCATTCCTCGGTCGGTACGACGAGCCACCGCTTGACGACGAGTTTGCTCAAGGAGTGGTCGCTATCAGCCACTACGCCTTCGTGGCGGATCGCGATTCCGGGCTTCTGATTATCGATATAGCGGATCCCACAAACCCGGCACTCATTGCCCAATACGACTCTCCCGGCAACGCCGAGGATGTGGCCATTGCCGGCTCCTATGCATTCCTGGCCGACGGCAGCGGTGGCCTCAGGGTAGTCAAACTGACGGGGCCGTAACGGGAAACTAACCGACTATTTTTCCTATATCAGTTCCTATCATACCAGACCGTATGCTCAACTTTCAGCGAATAACAGATACGCGACGTTCGCGGTATCATCCATCCACTCTACCTGGCATTAAGCCAAATTTAAAGCTGTATCTAAAATTTGGCTGATATTGACGGGACACGCCGGATTTCACGAGCTTGTCCGGTTTTCTTCATTACAATCGTTTTCTCACTATACGCCGAATCAGATCTACTATATGATGAGGTAAATAAAACAGAAAGGGGCCGGCACGGTGGGTAGCTTCTCATGCCCTGCGATATCCCCTGTTTCCCGCGATGGTCCTGCTTATGTCTCTCATCAACACTTTTGCTTACTCAAACATTCATATTTATATCGGTAGAGGATTTGACGTAATAATAAAACCCGGTTGGACCTCCACCGCGCTGCTCACTGTCGCGCTCGCTATAATTGGTTTCGGAGCGGTTCAGGGAATAAGCGCTCTGCTGCGCAACTACTCGGTTGAGTTTCTTGCTCAGCGAATAGAACGGGACGGCCGCGACGAGTTGTATTCGGAATTACTTGGAAAAAGCCAGACGTTCCACGGAAGGCAGAGAATCGGCGATATCATGGCACGGGCAACTAACGACGTGCGTATGCTCAATATGATGTTTAGCCCTGGTGTCATGTTGATCGTAGACGCGTTCGTCGGCCTGGTTATTCCTATCACAATGATCGGCCTTTTATACTGGAAACTGCTTCTGGTTCCTTTAATATTCACAGTGTTTCTGATTATAACCGCATACGATTACAATAGAAGATTAAAGCCGGTGAGTACCGAAATCAGAGAGCAATTCGGCGTGATGAACGCGGGACTTACCGACGCGATTGCCGGGATTGAGGTGGTAAAGGCCAACGCCAGGGAGCGCCACGAGCGGGAGAAGTTTGCAGGCACCGCCGGGAAATACCGGGATTCTTTTGTGAAGCAAGGCCGGATACGGGCCCGCTATTTACCCATGTTGGTGTTCAGTGTTTTTTGGGGAGCCGCCTTTTTCCATGGACTGTATACCTGGAGGAGCGGCGCAATCAGCCTCGGTCAGGCCATAGGATTCTTCGGATTGATGACAGCTCTCAAAGGCCCCACGTTTATGTCTGTCTTTTCCTTCTACCTGGTACAACTCGGCTTGGCAAGCGGAAAACGCATATTGGATTTAATTAACACCGAATCAGAGTTCGACGAAAACACCGCGGGCCGCCGGGCCGGGATAGAGGGAGCCGTCGAGTTTAACAAGGTAAACTTTGCTTATGAGGAGAGTCCGGTTCTCACGGAAATTTCTTTTTCTGCGAAGCCCGGTCAGACAGTCGCTATCGTGGGCCAGACAGGATCGGGAAAGAGCACTCTTACCAAGCTCATCAATCGGATATTTGATACGAACGGCGGAGCGGTAAAGGTAGACGGCTTCGATGTCCGAGAATGGAGCCTCGATTCTCTCAGATCCCAAATCTCTACTATTGAACAGGACGTGTTTCTGTACTCTCTGTCAATCGCGGAGAATATAGCTTTCGGTCTTACGGACGCGACTCAGGAGCAGGTGGAAGAAGCGGCTAAATTGGCCCAAGCCCACGATTTTATCATGTCTTTTGAAAAAGGCTATGAAACCGAGATAGGTGAACGCGGCGTGACGCTATCCGGCGGGCAGCGCCAGAGAATCGCCATCGCACGGGCGTTTCTCACCGACCCGCGGATACTGATCCTTGATGACAGTACCAGCGCAATCGACAGTGCCACAGAGGATGAAATCCAGAAAGCAATGAAGGCGATCAGCCGAAAACGCACTACCTTTCTTATTACCCACCGTCTCAGTCAGATCCGGTGGTCGGATTCAATTATCGTGTTGAAGCGGGGAGCATTGGCGGACCAGGGCTCCCACGAAGAACTGATGGGCCGGAGCGATGTCTACCGGCGTATTTTCACCCGCTACACAACCTAAGGGAGGACCGCTTGCCGTTTATCATGTACGGACTCGATACCGAGTCTTACGACAGAACCTACAGCGACCGTGAACTCCTCCGGAGAATCATGGGCTACTTCGGAGCGTATCGGCGCAAAATGATCATCCTGGCTGCGATGTTCACTCTAAACTCGCTATTCGGTACCGCGAGCCCGATTCTGATTTCGAAGGGCATTGACCTGGTCAGCGAGGGACCGACCACCGTCGCTTTCCTGATCCTTGCGGCGGGCATCATCCTCCTTGGGGGATTCGCCTGGGGTTTCAATTTTATACGGCAATGGGTATCCGCCCGGGTTGTCGGCGACGTGGTCCTCGCTCTGAGGAAAGACGTCTTCGATGCCGCGATTTACCACGACATGTCTTTTTTCGACACTAATCCAACCGGAAAAATCATAAGCAGGGTGACCTCCGATACCGATGATTTCTCCAGTGTCGTAACGATGGTGGTGGATTTCCTCAGCCAACTGCTGCTTGTAGTTATCCTGCTCGCGTGGCTGCTCATTATGATAGACGTCAAGCTGACGCTATTGATCGTTGCTATGGTACCCCTCGTGTTTTTTTTAGCATTGGGCTTCAGGAGAATAGCTCGAAAGTCGACGCAGAATGCAAAACGGGCAAGGGCCAAAATTAACGCCTTGATACAGGAATCGATTAGCGGCATCATGATCGCCAAGAATTTCCGTCGCGAAAAGGCAATATACGAGAATTTCGATCAAAATAACCGCGAAGCGTATAGTATCAGTCTGTCCCGAGGGCTTGTAATGGATACCATTCTACCCGTTATGGATCTTTCCACTGCCGCCGTTATGGGCGTAGTCGCATATCTGGGAGGACTGGCGACCAGGAAAGTGGGAATTTCTCCCGGAAGCTGGTATTTGTTCATGCAATCGGTGTGGTATTTCTGGTGGCCCTTGGTGAATATCGCTTCATTCTGGAGCCAATTTCAGAACGGTCTTGCCGCTTCGGAACGGGTGTTTTCGCTTATCGATGCCGAATCCAGCGTTAAACAAACCGACAGCAAACCGGTACGCGGTTTCCGCGGGTTAGTAGAATTTAAAGAGGTAAATTTCAGCTATGACGGTAAGGATCAAATCCTGGAGAATTTTTCTCTTCATATACCGGCAGGAGAAACGCTGGCAATTGTAGGCCACACTGGTGCTGGTAAAACGAGTCTTGCCAGACTGATAGCCAGGTTTTATGAGTTTCAGGAAGGCACTTTGTTAGTGGATGGTAAAGATATTCGTTCCCTTGACTTGGGAGATTATCGAAACCATATCGGCGCTGTGCCGCAGACACCGTACCTCTTCACTGGTTCCGTCAGGGATAATATCAGGTATGGCCGCCCTGATGCCGACGATACAATGGTGGAAAAGGCCGCGCGGCATATTTCCGGGGGCGATTGGATCGAAGATCTCCCCTCGGGCTTAGACACCGATGTTGGTGCCCGAGGCGGAAGTATTTCTATGGGACAAAGGCAGTTAGTCGCGTTGGCAAGGGTATTATTGAAGAATCCTGGCTTATTTATCCTCGACGAAGCTACCGCAAGCGTCGATCCATTTACCGAGGCCCAGATTCAGGAGGGACTCGAGACGTTGATGGCAGAGCGGACCGCCGTGGTAATCGCCCATCGGTTATCGACGGTGAAAACGGCCGACCGGATTATTGTGCTTGCCGGCGGGTAATAGAGGAAGGAACCCACACGACTCTTCTTGATGCCGGCGGCAGCTACTCGGAACTGTACAATACCTACTTCCGCCACCAATCTTTTGCCTACATAGAATCAGCCGGCGATAGGGAAGTGCTATCATAACTGCAAGGGGTAACTGGTGAGAATAGGTATGGCGGTATTCTCCGGCACCGGGAACACCTCGTTTGTGGGGAAGCTTCTTGCAGCAGAGCTGAGAAAACTCGGTGCAAT
>JABGPX010000524.1 GCA_018644745.1 Spirochaetales bacterium | reverse complement strand
AGGGCATGAAGGAGTAATTCTCCATCATCATGCAATGTTTCTTTGTTTTCTCAGAGGTTTCGACGATATCCCAGCATTCCTTGATCGATACTGCCGCCGGAACTTCAGTAATCACATGCTTCCCTTGCTCCATGGCATAAACCGCCATTTCTGCATGCATGTAAGTCGGGGTTGTGATAAGTACCAGATCCAGATCCTTGCGTTCACATAGTTTTTTCCACCCCTCATCGGAACCTTCATAGTACTCCGGATTATGATCGGTACTCTCCAAAGTCTTTTTAATTCGCTCGAACCTCTCGAGTGATAGATCGGCTACTGCCCTAATCTCTACATCAGACACTCGCGCGATTGTTCCCGCGTGGTGAGAACCTCGGTTGCCGGTACCGATGATTCCCATCCGTACAGTGCTGATTTTCGGGGCGGCATAGCCTGACATATTAAACACTGGCTTGTGTTTTCTCTGAAAATCGTCTATTTGCTCCGGCAAGTTATTAAGGTTTTTATCGGTCATATTCATCCTCTACGATATTGGGTGGATTGGCGAAATCGTGATACAGCCGCGACAGCCGGGCGTGCTCTCCGCGTCCGGAGTGAACGATTACCCGGTAGCGCCAGGTCATGGAATCACCGGCGGCGATTCGAAGATCCTGACGGTTTTCAGAATTAGCGGTGAAATGATGCACGCCGAAGCAGTTGGCGGTCATGAGTCCATAGTCGCGCACATGCCAATAGGTCGGATGACATGGGTTGTCAGGATGATCCATCATACAGATTCCGCACCAGCCATCCTGCACCGGTCCTGAGTAGTCGCACCATGGTGCCTGCTTACCCCAGGTCTCTGCTTCGCTCAGCGCCCCATAACCGTTGAGAATCTTACCCCCATCCGGCCGAGCCGCATCCATACTTGTCGCGACACGCACCGAGAGAAGGCCGGCTTCCTTTGTGTCTCCGAGAGTCACGTCACCAAACTCAGCGGACAATGTCACGTCGTAGTCGATGATCCTGAGTCCCATATATGAATTATAGATTGTGACTTGTCTTTTCTCGGCCATATTCGGTTTCCGGTCTTTATCCGTCCACTCGAGCCGTTCGGTAAAACCACCGGCCACCGGGCCTTTGAATGTCTCATCGAACCTGCAATGTACCTGGTATCCGTGTCCTTCTTCCTCGCCCCAATTGTCGACACCATTCACTTCGCCCTGTGCGGTGTACAAACCCTTATGATGAGGATGATCGTTTGTCTCGTTCTCTGCGTCCGGCACCATCGGCCAGTTCCTCGTAATGCCAATCCCGGGAAGACTGTAAAGCGGATAGAAGTATGGTCTGACAATCTCCGAGGAGTAGTTGTACGATGTAAAATCCGAGCCGCCAACGTAGAAACTCAGCGCGCTGCCGCTATCGGCCACATCGACGCCATCAACCATCGAAACCGATGGGGTCTCGATCATCCGCAGCTCATAGCCTCTTTCCCACCCGGCCGGTAACTCCTCGATCATCCACATGATTTTCTGCATGCCCTCTACATTTCGCATCTGATGAGGGATGACTCGCCCATTGGTATCATCCCGCAACACCAGGTTGTCGAGTATCGCGTCATCGGGAATCTCAATTTCCATCTCGACCGGACACTGGTGCCGGTCGTGGTGTTCTGCCTGCACGGTCAGTTTTCTCAACATCATCTATTTTTCCTTTATATGAAATTCTATAGACTCACCCACGCATCACGGTCAGAAGACGCATATATCGCCTCAAAAACCGCAACTGACTTACGTCCTTCACGCCCATCGCATACCACTTTTCCGCCATCACGAACCGCTTGAACCATGTCCTCAATGATATTTCCGGGT
Source organism: Spirochaetales bacterium (assembly GCA_018644745.1). Next base: position 5,148 of record JABGPX010000524.1, on the reverse strand, counting down.
AGATCATCCGGCGCCTCGAAGTCGTCGATACTAAGGTCGACCGGATCGGGTTTATCGCGATTTTCCGGCATCACATAGCTGCCATCGCCGCCAAGTGATTCGGGGATACTCATCGCCTGGAAAAGCACTATATCCTGATCTCTCCAGGAGAGCGTGCCTTCGGTACCGCTTATCTCGATCGAGGTGCCGATATTTGGAAAGCTGCAAGTGGTTGTGAGAACGGTCGCATACGCTCCGGACTCGGTTTCGAGGATCGAGACGGTTCCATCCTCAGTATCGATATCATGTTTGAACGTGCCTTTTTTTCCGGTCACTTTAACTATAGGACCAAGCCACCATTGCAGGAGATCCAAATAGTGAACCGCCTGATTTGCGAGCGATCCTCCCTCGGTCGCTATGCTGCTGCGCCACGCCTCGGGCAGGCCCGAGTCGTAGTATGACTGACTTCGAAACCACTTCATCCGCAGATCGCCAAACATGATCTTGCCCAATGCGCCGGATCTCACCGCGCTGCGAATTCGATGGTTGACTGGTTTGTACCGAGAGTCATAATCTACCGCGAGTACGAGTCCTTTTTCGTCTGCCTTTTTTATCGCTTCGTCACAAATCGAGGTTTTTATATCCATTGGCTTGGTCATGCAAACGTGTTTTCCCGCGTCCAGAGCCTGAACCGCCATGCTCGAGTGCATACCGCTGGGTGACCATATACCGATTACATCAATGTCTTTTCGCTCGAGAAGCCTTTCGAAATCCCGCTCGATGTCAACATCCAGTTCTTCCTGTACCGACTTTATTCGCTCTTCCCAGATGTCGCAGATCGCCACGAGTTCCGCCCCTTCGGTTTCTGCACAGATATTGGCCCTGCCTCGACCCATACCAAGCCCGACGATACCAAATCTCACTTTGTCAGCCATTCAGGTTCCTCCAATCTATTTCTGGTCATGGGTCCGCATAGAAAGCTTACATGCTATTTGTAGATTATGCTATTTGTAGATTACGCTATTTGTAGATTACGCTATTGGAACCTTGTATATGGATCGTTGAAAGAGCACAATGAGAAACCATGGTAGAACTACCGAAGATATCACTAGGACCATCCGGAGCGATGGTGACTCGCCTCATCAGCGGAGGTAATCCGCTTTGCGGAAACTCTCATTTCTCTGCGAAAATGAGCAAGCAGATGAGTGACTATTTCACTCCCGAGCAAGTTGTTGCCTATCTCCATGCCCTGCAGGCGAACGGTATTAACGCGCTTCAGGCGCGCGGCGATTATCACCGCATCTTATACTGGTTGGAATTATTTTGCCGCGAGGGTGGAAATCTTCAGTGGATAGCTCAAACCGCCTCAGAAATGAGCGATGTCTTTCAGAATATCCGCATTCTTGCTGCCGCGGATTCCGCGGGGATCTATCATCACGGAACGAGTACCGACCGTTTTTGGCAGGAGGGACGTGTCGATAAAGTCAACGACTATCTGAAATGTATTCGTGATTCAGGAGTACAAGTTGGTCTTGGAACTCATATTCCCGAGGTGATCGAGTATGCAGAAGAAAAGGACTGGGATATTGATTTCTATATGGCCTGTTTCTACAACCTGAGTCGGAAACCGAGAGAGAGTGCGTTGGTTTCAGGGAAAGCACCTGTATCACAAGAAGAGTTTCGCGCCGGTGATCCGGAGCGGATGTGTCGGGTTATCCGGCAAACCGAGAAAACCTGTCTTGCTTTCAAGATTCTCGGGGCATCGCGCCTCTGCGCGACTCAGGAGGATGTGGCCGCGGCATTTCACTTCGCTTTCTCGCAAATCAAACCAAAAGACGCGGTGGTCGTCGGAATGTTTCCAAAAGATGTCGATCAGATCGCTCTTAATGTTCAACACACCATAGCAGGCACCACGCCGAGGATGATGTAGCTTCCCGTGCCAATCATTTCTAGAGTATGGCTGCCCGCGCCATATTGAAATGCATGAACATGTACCTTGAAGGAGCCTTTCTTATCCCCCGCCGGCGAACGCGTGGCCTTTCAACTGGTAAATCACCTGATTCCGTATAATTTTTCCGTCTGACTGACGGAAGATAATCGGTCCATCGCGCCAATTGTAAATCGTTGATGCACGTTGTAACGGCAAATCCAGTAAGAGCGTTGCCATGTTCACTACGACGCCATTGTTGTGCTTCCCGAGCCAGGTATCGCCATAGAAGTTCGTCTCTTCAGACCAGTTGTCCAAAAATGTCATGAATGTCATAGCGGAGTATCGTTCGATTTCTTCACTGCGGTAGTTGGACAGCTCGGGGTACTTGAACCGGGTTATGCACAGCGAGGCCATCTGGTTGAACGCGCTGCACCCGGCACCAGCGAAGCCCATCTCGTCGTTCGCACCGCTCAGTATGAAATCCATGATCTTTTTAGGATTTGGGATCTCCCAATCAAGAACCGCGTAGGTGGTCAGCATCTTCATATTGCCGCTAGTCCGGTTGATGTGATCTGCTTCACTGCCGCCCCAGTAACCTTCCTCTTCTTGGAACTGGCTTCCGATCAGATCCTTAATGTAAAGGTAGTTCTCGTCATCGGGATCTCCCCCTCTGCCTATCCGCTCGTAACGGTAGTTGTGCAGTGCTTTGCCTATGAAATTGCACGCGGCGTACGGGTTGTTCTTCCATGGAAGGCTCTCAAAATATGTGCGCGCCGATTCTCGGGTGCTCAGATCAGGTGCAACGCCGTAGCGGCTGACCGAATCTACAAACGGCGTGTCGCTTCGCGGCTCGGGCCACGGGTTCTCATTCATGAACGCGCGGTTACATATCGTCCAGTCCTCCTCCCGTTTCACGCCGACGCCTACCAGCTCATCGACCCATTCCTGCAGGATTACATTTTCGCCCCCATGTCTTTCGTCCTCCAAGTCCAGCCACGGCGGCACGAAGCCCAGCGAACGCAGCTCGCAGTAGTAGGCGAGAGGATAGGTAGGCGAGGTATACACGCCGTCGTTCGGGTGGTGCGCGACATCTCCTTTCGAGTTAGCAAAGAGCCATCGGTCCCGTGCAACTCGCGTTGTCTCGAAGAAGGTCCATGTGTGGCGCAGCCTCGCCGCAATTTCGGAGAATACATCCTCACAGCCAACGCGTCCGGTCAACGGCGAGACAGGCGGGTCGTGCTTGCCGAGGGCGAACACTTCACTTGCCTCCGGATCGAAATAGTAGACGAACTTGCGCGGCCATTCACTCGACGGGATGACGATGTGGGCCCGCCCGAAATGATCGAACGTGTTGTCTCGCCACACCACATCGCAGGCAGGAGACTTCTGCCACGAGGAAGTAACTATCGCCGGATAGCGATCAATCGACCTGGTACGGAATACGCAGCCTTCGATGCGCAGATCGACGAATCGTGTCGGTATCCTGTTCCCGAGCACCCGGCAAATAATACCGCCGTTCGTTAAACTTCCACCAAACCTGTACATTCCGCGGATGTTGTGGACCTCGAGACTCTTCAAATGAATATGCTTTAGTTCCCCTGCATCCTCCGCAGTGACGTACACCGCGCGCCGGATCGCGCGTCCCTCATCACCGGCCAAGTCGCCGCCGTCGGTATTCGTTATGGTCAGGTTACAAATCTCCCAATACTGCTGATTACGCAAAAAGACCGTATTTTCGACCTTTCCATTACCGTTGATGACCGGGTTCTGACCGCGTCCGTATCTGTCAATTACGATAGGTGCGTTTTCAGAACCGGATCCTTTCGGAGCGAGTCCGCCTGAAAATTCGGTCTCCGCTTTCAGTAAGATCCTATCGCCGGGGCTGAACTCAGAAGCATTAACCCGCTCAAAAGTCTTCCATGCTTCGCCCGGTGAGGTACCCGCGTTTATATCGGTGCCCTGTATAGCGTCCAGGTAATATGTTGTCATGTTCCAGCTTCTCCTCGCGCAGCGAATAAAAAACACGAGCCGTTGATTATTGGGCGGAGCGATCAACGGCCCGTGTATATTCTAGCTCACATTATTTTTTCAAACCCACTCTATCGGCTACATTACCTATTGCATCGATCTCTTGTATGCGGCTTGATAAGCCTTGTTCAATTCATCTAAACCTGTTTTCGATAGCTCAGTCTGGAAGGCTTCCCATTCCGCGTTGCTCGCGATATCCTTAGCGCCCATTATGAACTGCATAGCCGCTTGCTTGACTAGATCACCGACAACGGTTTCATAATCTGCCTTCGCTGCATTCTCGGCTTCATTGAAGTCCCATAGAATTAATTCTTTCTTGTAAGAATACGACAAATTGTATGCATGTGCGTCGAGCCCATCTTTTGCTCTCGGAATCATGTCTGAGGATAGTTCACTTCTTCTCGTCCAATATGACAATCCGAAGTTTCCGCGATGGTGGGCGTTCATGTCGAGGCCTGCTTCCTGCATATGATCCATGAATTTAAACTTTCCGTTTACCTCTTCATACGTAACACCCAGGTCTCCTACATCATGCGCGATCGCGCCCTCCACAGTCGACGCCCAGTCTGCGTACTGCAATATCCTATCAAGCTTGTTTTCATCTTTGAGGGCGATGGTGAAGGCGGGTCCGAACGGATACACCGATGACCCATTGCCAATTAGAGCAGGCTTATCCGAGGACGCCGATATCCAGCTTAACGAAGGCTGCCATGTGTTTTCCGGAACAACATCCTGCATAAGGCCTTGAAAATACAATGACCAGTCTGCATATCCAGATTCGATAAACGTTTTACCGTTCACGATATGCCCTTGCCATTGTTCAGTAGTCCAAGTCGGGAACTCCTGCACCATGAGATTGTTGTCGTAGAGCTTTCTTATAAAAGCTATCATATCGCGCCACTTCTGTGTGGTTGGGCCGAACACAAGGGCGTTCTCGTCGGGATCAAAGAAAAACCCGTTGTCCGTCCTGAACGCCGCACTCATTCCTATACCCATCGTGCTGGGATATCCAGGCCCTCTACTGCCCATTGGCACCGACTCCGGATCAAGCTTTTTGATGGTCTTCAGAGCATTGAATAAATCGTCGGTAGTTTCCGGAAAACTGATATCATGTTTCTCGAAAAAATCCGCTCTGTATATCCAGCCAAGCGTCAACCATGCGTTCGTTTTTACCGGCAAATAATATAGTTTGCCATCTGAGGCGGTTTTGG
>JABGPX010000535.1 GCA_018644745.1 Spirochaetales bacterium | reverse complement strand
GTCCCGCTTTCAATTCTCCAAACTGCCGCATTTCGAAGACGAGGGTGTCAAAGATGTTCCCCATCCCTTCGAGAGACGCGAACCACCAGCCGACGCCCCCGGACGTGGAAATGCCACCTAGGCTGTTCTGTTCCTCAACGAGCAGCACGCGGTGTCCTCTCCTGGCCGCTGCCACCGCGGCAGCTGAACCGGCGGTACCGCCGCCTGCAACAACGATATCATATTGTAGATCATTCATAATATCTCGTACCGAGGCCGTTGTTGTTCATCTCCATCCCTACGCATGCATCCAGTAGTCTCGGTGATATCCAAAGGCATTGAAATCGGCCTCATAGAGTTCGAAAGCAAGACCCGCTATTTCGGCGTCGTACGCAATTGCCGGAGGATGAACCTTGCTCGTTGGATTCTCGATCCGTCATCTTGTCTTCCACGCGCAATTAGTAAATTCTCATTCATTATAGCAGGAACGCCGGCATGTAACGCCAAATAAAAAACCGCCGCCCGTATCATCATGAGGACGGCGGTTTTGTTAGACGTAAATGCCTATGTTAGTTCTTTGCCCAGGCATTCCAAGATATAGGTCCATCCGCCTTCGTGGTTATTACGTGATTCTTCGGTGGGAAGCCCTTCGTGGGTTAATGTCACTAGGGTTCCTCCGTCCTTTTCTTCAAAACCGACGGTGACTGTGGAGTCTTTGAATTCGGGTGAATTCCAGGAGAACTTCAGGAGCTTGTTGGCAGTAACCTCGAGATATTCGCCGGTATGTTCAAGCTCTTGGCCTCCCTCCATAATCATCGCGATCGAATAGCTGCTGCCTTTTTCGAACGTGGCTTTCACCCTTGCAGACATATTGTCCATCGGAGTGAACCACTTCGCCATAGATGCCGAATCAGTCCAGGCTGAATAGACCTTTTCTATCGGTGCGTTGATCTGCTGCGTAACACGTACAATATCGTTCATCGTTTCCTCCATATATGTGGCTAATGATGAGAGAGCCTTGCTCCAGAAGGTTTCATAGTACCCAATTAATACCGACAGCTCGCCAAACGCGCCTGCCACACCTTGAATAAGGTGTGTCCTGCCCTCGCGCTTCCTCGTGACAAGTCCCGCAGCTTCAAGAACGCGCAGGTGTTTCGATACGGCCGGCATCGAAATCGAAAACCTTGCGGTAATTTCAGTTACGGATCTTGGACTCTGAAGCACCATCACAAGTATTGTCCGTCGGGTTTCGTCGGATAGAGCATGAAATTTCCTGTCCAGCGTAGTACCCTTATACTTAACCATCTGGTTAAATATAGGATGCCTGATCTAAAAAGTCAACATTATGTTTTGGGGGAAGCTGCTTGATAAAGGCTCATCCGTCTAGTGAATTGAGGTCAACAGGGATCTATTGCAAGACTCAATGGAGCGATTTGTTCAGTACGCGGGTCAGAGGTTACAGCTGACAGTTGGTTAACCTTCAGATTTAGCGCCGACAGCAGGCAGGCCGAGAATCACTATACTGTAGGTAAGGTCGGTAGCGCGATTTTCGGTACCAGACCTAAACCCTCATACCGACCCTGCCAAATAGCTGCTATTTATGGACGTGAGTTACCACCCCAGATTTCTTTGCAGCTATATGAAGTCCTTTGTGAGAACTGTGTCCCGATTTTCCGCCGAGTGTCTGAGTGTGGTTTGGATTCTCGACAACGAAACTGCAACCGCAATTTTTTCCTTCAGCAAAAATCGGAGCGATAGCTCCAAACACAAATAGTAACGCAACACCGATGATTAAAAACTTCTTCATTGCTTCCTCCGCACTTATATATTAGTATTAGGATAAGGTATAATAATTATTTGACGGTATCAATAGATCAAATATATTTTGACCAAGAAGGAATTCTCCGTATGAATAAGGTTGTAAAACAGAGGCATGCTTCTTCCGAATATCCTCTAATTTTTATATCGTGGATATTTGTATTGACAAGCATAGGCTTGCTGCTTGGATTGGCTCCGAAACTTGCGGCGGATAGCGGCCACGGGCATGATGAGGAAGAAACTGGGCTCGTATTCACAAGCCTATTTAATGACAAGCCGTATTTCTCACATATTCATGGAATTGGATTTTTACCGGAAGAAGCTACCGCAATTATTGCGGCACACGACGGATTATGGTTTTACGAGAGTGGTGAATGGGCGCACCCGAATCCAACCGCCCATGACTTTATGGCGTTTGCGCCGGTTCGCGATGGATTCTACGCTAGCGGCCATCCGGATCTGACCACGCAATACCCGAACCCGCTCGGCCTGGTAAAAGTGATAGATGCGGGGGCGAATCTGGAACTCGTTCGCTTCGCCGGTCAATTGGATTTTCATAATGTGGCGGCAGCTCACGACGCAAGTTCGATCTATGTTTATAATGATGAATCTGTACCTGAGATGTCTCAGGGTATGCATTATTCGGTTGACAACGGCGTTACATGGCAGGCGGTATCGGCAAATGTCGGCGTGGGCGAGCCCTCGTCCCTTTCGGCTCATCCGACTGTCGCGGGAACTGTCGCGCTGATCACCGGTGGATCGATTTTACTGAGCACGGATTTTGGAGGAACATTTTTCACCGTCGATGGGATAGACGATCCATCTGCTTTGGTATTTCATCCTGACGGGAAACGCCTGTTGATTGGAGACTCAGGTCTGCACGCCTACGATCTCGCGGCGCGTTATGTTACGTCTTTCTCGGTATCTTTCACTGTTGACGACGCAATAACCCACATAGCCGTCAATCATGCTGATGTTGATCAGATTGTGGTTGCGACGGAGAGTCATGCAATATACGCTACACTTGATGCTGGAGGCGAATGGGTCACGATATCTTCATCCGACGGCACTGACGAACATGTCGAGGAAGAAGAACCGTGCGACTGCGGCTCGCCGGATTGACAGCGGTTTATCTATTTCTTTAGTATCTCATCAAAGTATAGCAGCGAAATATCTGAGTCCCATTCCCGGGCCCCAACGGCAACAGAGAGAACCATGCCGTCACGATCGATTATATAGGTGGTAGGAATACTTCTTACGCCGTACATTGCTCCCACTCGCCCTTCGGAATCGAGGGGGATCGGAAAAGTCAGCTTATAATCATCAACGAACTTCCGGACTGCCGTCTCGGGTTCCTGTAAATCCACGGCGAGAATGGTCAAGCCCGAACTGGCGTGTCGATCGTACAGCGCCTGCATCGACGGCATTTCTAGCCTGCAGGGAGGGCACCATGTGGCCCAAAAGTTCAGGAATACGACATCGCCTCGAAACTCACTGAGTTTCCTTTTCTCGCCATTGAGAAACTCGAGCTCGAAATCCGGGGCTTCAACACCTGCTTCGAAGGTTTTTAAACCTAATCTATCGGCTAAGTTCGCATCCGTTTCCGCGGACAGAGTCAGGGGAATAGAAAGAACCAGAATGGTCAGTATTGATGTCTTTACAGTCGCTTGGTAGTTTCTCATGCGCGATTTCAAAGCTCTTGCCGCGAAAGTATCATCATTAGCTCATCTATCATCTCGTCGCTGCCGGCGCCGCGTTCTTCAATCGCCTCGCTCACACATGTCTCCACGTGTCTTCGAAGGACTTTCATGCCAACACTATTTAACGCCGATCGAGCGGCGGAAATTTGGGTGAGGATATCTATGCAATACTTATCCATCTCTACCATTTTTTGGATGCCCCGTATTTGACCTTCAATATTGCGTAGACGACGGAGCGCATTTACGGTGACCGCATCATTCGGATCGTGGTACGCTCCCTTTTCCTTGCCTGCGAGTTCGAGCAATTCATTTGTCGACATATTGTTTCCGCCTTAATGTTTTTGTGTCGATCTTCGAACCGTTTTATCTTTCGGCAGCGTGCAGCAATCCAGCCGCTGATTGCCGAAGTTCTTTGCGTTACTCTCTATCATCCGATCGATATAGCGCCCGAAAAAACCTTTACGTTTTGTGTTTTTCCGCACCGTATAACCTGTCTCGTCAATGGCTTTTTCAATAAGATCGCGAGATATGATTTGAGGAATAAAGTTAACCCGTGCCTTTCCAACCGAAACGTCAACGTATTCGACACCCTCCACCGCTTCGAGCGCGCCGCGAACTGAACCGGCGCAACTTTCACAGTGCATTCCGTCTATCTGAATCTCCACTGTCTTCGTGCCCAAATTATCTATCATTACCGCGATTCCTCCGTATACATTTGAATGTCGGCGCGCTGCAGCCGTCGTGAGTTCGTCACCACATTGATGGAACTAAACGCCATCGCGATTTCTGCCAACACCGGATGTAAAACACCGATGACGGCGAGCGGGATCATCACGACGTTGTAGAAGAACGCCCAGAATAGATTCTGCTTGATCTTCTTGAAGGTTGCCTGACTTAGTTTGATCGCCTTTACCACAGCGCTGAGTTCGCCGCGTACGAGAACAATATCCCCCGCTTCAATAGCGATATCGGTTCCCGTTCCGATCGCAATTCCCACATCTGCCTGTGTCAACGCCGGAGCGTCATTAATACCGTCCCCGACCATGGCAATCGTCCGGCCGGTGTCCTGCAGGCGTTTGACTTCATTTGACTTATCCTCCGGCATTACGTTTGCAATCACCTCGTCGATACCGACCTCGGCGGCAATAGCACGGGCGGTTCTTTCGTTGTCGCCGGTTATCATTACCGGAACCATACCAAAGCGTTTTAGGGCTGCTATAGCTAGGGCACTGTCGGTTTTCACCTGGTCTGCGACTGCGATAAGTCCGATGGCCTCTCCGTCAATGGCGACAAACATTACCGTCTTGGCCTGGTCTTCAAGTTCCGCTTTATTTTTCTCGACCACAGGATCGATAATAATTCCGTGCTCCTTGATGAGTTTGCCGGTACCAACCAGGACTAACTTTCCGGCGACCTTGGCGGTCACACCGCCGCCGGTTACTGCCATAAATCCCTCGGGACGGCTCAGCTCGAGACCGAGCGACTTTGTGTGGGCAACAATCGCCTGCCCAAGCGGATGTTCCGATCCTGACTCCACGGAAGCCGCGGCCGCCAGTATATCTTCAACCGGCTCGCCGGCAAGGGGAATTATATCGGTTACACCAGGTTTACCTTGGGTAATTGTTCCTGTTTTATCGAGTATAATTGTCTCTACGTCTTTTATGGTTTGGATTGCGGCTCCTCGCCGGATTAGAATGCCATTTTCGGCTCCCATCCCCGAGCCGACCATGAGGGCTGTTGGTGTTGCGAGGCCCAATGCACATGGACATGCGATTACCAACACAGCGATGGCCGCGTACAATGCCAGCGGGACTGTACCCATTTCCGGGTTCACCCATGGGATAAACGCAGATGCCCAAACCGCCACGGAGTTAAACGCACCCGGGAATACAAGCCACGCGGCCATCACTGCCGCGGCGAGCACGATTACAAAAGGTACAAAGACTCCTGTAACTCGATCGGCAAAGGCCTGAATTGGGATTTTTGACCCCTGCGCTTCTTCTACCAGCTTGATTACCTGGCTGAGAAAGGTATCTTTGCCGACCTTTGTCGCCCGGATGTGCAACAGTCCGTTCTTATTGATGGTCGCCCCGATAGCGCTGTCTCCGGGTCGTTTCTCCACAGGCATCGACTCGCCGGTGGCAATCGATTCGTCGACCGAACTTTCACCATCGACTACTTCTCCGTCCGTCGGTATTTTTTCTCCCGGACGCACAACCATCACGTCGTCTATATGGAGGTCCTTTACCGCGATCGTCACCTCTTCGCCATTTCTTTCAACAACAGCTTCTTTCGCCTCGAGGGTGAGGAGCTTTTTGATCGCCTGAGAAGCTCTGCCTTTGGCTTTTGTTTCGATATAGCGCCCGGTAAGGTGGAACGCCATAATCATTCCGGCTACTCCCGCGAAATTTGCAAACGCCGGTGCCGCTCCGAACTGATGCAATACAGAAACTATACCCGTCGCAAGCGAGGCAAGTGTTCCCATTGCAATCAACACATCCATATTTGGCGCCAGATGAGTCGCCGATTTCCACGCGCTCCGCAGGGTCTCCCACCCGGGTCCGAGAAGGACAACCGCGCCAAGCACCAACATGCTGATGTGGAAACCTACTTCTCCAAACACAAAATACCTAAAGATCATTTCCGGCAGCATGATGAGAATAATTGGGATTGTGCCGCCCCATGACAACCACATCTTCCGCTTAGCCGTATCGATTTTACTCTGGTCTTTGTCCAATTCCGACTCAATGATATCCTCGTCGCCTCCATCCACCGCAACCTTGTAGCCGACATTCGCAACGGCAGTCGTAAAATCCTCGAAACCGGCCGTTTGCGGATCGTATTCCACCTGTGCGGTTTCGGTAGCGAGATTAACCGTGGCGATGCGTACGCCGTCAACCGCGTTCAGCGCCTTCTCCACTGAGGCCACACAGCTCGCACATGTCATTCCCTCGATTGAAAGTTTTTTGCGAACCGATTTCTCTGCGATTTTATAGCCGACATTCTCTACGGCTTTGCGCAGTTCCTCGTGGCTCACAGTGTTCGTGTCGTACTCGATCGATGCGGTTTCGGTCGCCAGGTTCACGGTTGCGAACTGTATTCCATCAAGAGATTTCAGCGATTTCTCGACAGAAGCTACGCAGCTTGCGCAACTCATCCCTTCTATTTGCAGTGTTTCCTTTTCAGTACTCATCACCCTTCTCCTTCAATGATTACTCTCTGAGTATACCACACCCCCCAGGGGTCTGTCAACTATTATCTGACTTTTTTACTACTGTTTGTATTGTGAACGGTCAATCTCCCCACTATTTATCTTTTATGATTGTAGTTCCTGCGTTATAGATAGAGATTCGTCAAATTATTATACTGGGCGCCGGACCGAATGCCTGAACAATTACAACTGCTGCTTGGACAAGATAGACATCAGTTCGTTAATCATCTCATCCTTACTGTTGCCGCCGTCTCTGATTGCCTCGCTAACACACGTTTCCACGTGCCTGCGCAATATCTTCATGCCG
>JABGPX010000635.1 GCA_018644745.1 Spirochaetales bacterium | reverse complement strand
CTATCATGCTTCAATCCCTCGGCGGCGCCCACACTGACCTATGTACTCAGACCTGGGCCCTTCGTGTACGCCGACGCACATATCACCGCGGCATAGTCTGAGTCGATCAGAACCTGGCGGCTTACCACGACGAAATCCCTCTGTCGCCTGGGATCTGCCGAAGATGGCTTCCTGACCCGGTAGATGTCGCCTCGTCTCATTTTTCAACCTGGTAATCGATAGTGTCGAGAGCTTCCTCGTTGAATTCTACGGACTCGGCGTTGATTCGAGCCATCTCGTTTCTTGTACAATTCGGTAATCAAACTTCACCGTCACGACTTTTGTTAAATCACGGTCGCTGAGATTCCTAGGGATTTTCTTTTTATAGCAAGAAGTTCGTCTCGTACCAGATGGAATCACACTGATGTCGGCTGCATAGAATCATAATAATATGCTGCCACTACTGTCGCGTATTTCAATGCCTCCTTTTGTTTGGCCGCAAAAAAAAGGCTAACAGGGTAAAAGCCCTGATACGCTTAATGTCTTAATTTATTGACAAAAATCACTTTATGTCTATAATTTTAAACATTATGGGTAGAAAAAAAATCCAACTACTCCCCTCGACACAGAAAATGCTGGATGAGCTGGGCAATCAGATCAAACTGGCCCGATTGCGTCGGAAAATACCCGTCGACCTGGTTGCCGAACGTGCCGGCGTCTCCCGGGCCAGCGTCTGGGCGGTTGAAAAAGGCGCCCCTTCGGTAGCTATCGGGATTTATGCCGCCGTCCTGTTGGCTATCGGTCTAGAGAAGGATCTCCTCCTCATTGCACGTGACGACAAACTCGGGCGCAAATTGCAAGACCTCGACTTACCCGTCGGTAAGCGCGCCCCAAAGGAGCGGTAACGGGTGGAACGGAGCTTTCAGGTATTCGCCGATTGGATCGAATTGGAAAGCCCGCAGCTGATGGGAACCTTGTTCGAGACCGGAAAGCCTGGGCGATCTGTATTATCCTTCGAATATGACGAAGATTGGCTGAGACAGCCGTCTGCCGCCTATCTCGATCCGGACCTCCAGCTGTTCAGCGGTCGGCAGTATCCCCCGCAGGGCAAGGCCTTTTATGGAGTTTTTACCGATTCTGCTCCCGACCGCTGGGGACGCAATCTTATCCGACGTCGAGAAGCCCTGCAGGCCCGTGCAGAAAAACGCAAACCTGCTCGATTGACAGAAATCGATTACCTAATCGGCGTCAACGACTTTGCCCGTTCCGGTGCACTTCGTTTCCGGGAAAAACGCTCGAAACAATTTATGGCACCAGGTGGGGAGCAGGCAGTCCCTCCCTGGTTCCGCTTGCGAACCCTAGAAGAAGCAACCCGACATTTCGAAGAAGATGAAAGCGATGAATCGGTTGATCAATGGTTGAAGCTGTTACTAGCGCCCGGATCGTCATTGGGCGGCGCCCGGCCGAAAGCCAGCGTGCAGGGACCGGATTCCCGATTGTGGATTGCCAAATTTCCGTCGAAAAACGACGCCTTCGATACTGGCGCCTGGGAGATGCTGGTCTATAATCTGGCCGCGCGTTGCGGACTTGATACGGTAGAATCCCGGATGGAACGGTTTTCCCCGCGCGGCACTACGTTTCTGACAAGACGGTTCGATCGGACCGATGACGGTGGACGCATTCACTTCGCTTCAGCTTTAACCCTTCTCGGAAAAACCGATGGCGTTTCGGCAGCCGAGGGCTCAAGTTACCTAGAACTGACGGAATTTATCAGACGCTCAGGATCACGCCCGAAGGACGACTTGTATGAACTCTGGAGTCGGATCGTTTTCAATATCGCGGTTTCCAATACGGACGACCATATGAGGAACCACGGTTTCCTTTTAGAACAGCACGGATGGCACCTTTCGCAGGTTTACGACATCAATCCCGATCCCGAAGGATACGGATTGAGTCTGAATATCAGCGAAGATGATAATTCGCTTGATTTTGATCTGGCTCTCAGTCAGGCGCATCATTTTTATCTTACCCGAGACCAAGCAGAAAAACGTCTGAAGGAAATAGTTGCTGAAGTTCAACAGTGGCGAATATTCGCCGAAGAATTGGGTATATCGACTAGTGCTATTACGGCGATGGAACCGGCATTTCATATTGTAGAAGAAAGGCGAGAGTCAAAGAGATAATCATTCCGGTTCATGCCACAGGACTGCAGATGTAATTCATGCATGAGAAAGGAAAAAGTTGATTCAGCCGACAAGCATTTTCAACGCAAGTGCCTGCGACCACAAATCCACCGCCTGCTCGTCCTCAATACGCGGTCCAAGCCAGCTATCTGCATACCGATGGTTTATAATGTAATCCATGATTCTCTTATGGCAAGCAGAACCCGCTAACCTTTGGATGGGGCCAGATTTGCTCGTCGTAACATTAAAACCCCATTTTTATCATCGCCGTGGCGCCGCCGCGGTATTCCTGGCATTTTCTCGAAGAGGTGCCGGGGTTTGTTATCGCGGTAATAATACTATTGGAACAAAAAGACTGCAGGACTGCTCTGACAGCTATGCCCATGGCCGCTCACCGGGATAGTGGGTTATGGTGGAATCTCTATGTTAATGACCGGGGGATTTTATGATAAAACAAAAATATCTAGATTACGCCTTTCATGTGGCAGATATTGTGTGGGACAGCTATGGCGAGACCAGGAAAAAGGGTTTTGAAGAAGCTTGTGAGCTGTTGCGCAGCAATGGCGCTTTTATGAACCCACTACGCTTTGCGGGAACTGTGGCTCCCGGTGAGGTGATGCGATACAAACAAACCGGGGACAAACAGTACCTGGAGAGAGCCCGGACCTATCTTCTGGATGTGTATGAGATAAACAGTGAACTGACCGCTTATCAGCAGAGGGAAAACATCACCGTAAGGAATAACGATTTTCCCATGCTGGATTGGATGTTTGATCCTGAACCCTATATAAACGCCTATAACATGATTAAGGAAGAGGCCTGTTTCACTGAGGACGAGGTTAGAAAAATAGAGAAAGTGGTAGAGCTCTCCCTGGCGCCGATTCTCAAGATGCCCGAGTACGGCCCCATGAACCGAAGCATGCTGCGCGCTCTGAATTTAGCGGCGGCAGGGGTCTCTTTTCCCGACCACAAGGATTCAGCCCTTTGGTTAAAAATGGCTAAACATATCTTTGCGGACAGTCTGGACAAGTGGTCCATGGAAGATTCACCCTCCTATCAGAGCATCTGGGTCTACAGCTTTGTAGTCTATAACGACTATGTGCCCACCGTTAATATAAATGAGAATCCCATGGTCAAGTATTATGCCGACATGTGGGCCCGGATGGTCTCTCCCCTGGGATACATCCCCCCCTACGGGGATAGCAATTTAGGTCATGACTGGATGCATCTGGCAGCGATCATGGAGAGATGTGCCACTATCTACCAGTCGGGTACCCTGAAATTTGCTGTCAGTCGTTATGTCTCTGCCCATCTGGAGAAGGATATGGGGCTGGCCGGCGGTCTGGTCCGTTTTATTCAGCAGTTGATCTCTGCCTATAACTGGGCCGATGATGAATTGAAGGAGCAGGTTCCACAGACCCTGACTCAGGAAGTCAGCGATGATATCCAGGGTAAAAAATGTGTCTTCCGTTCGGGATGGGATAAAGATGATACCTATCTCATGCTCAACTACCGGGATGAACTCCCCGTGAATGAAATCTACAAAAAGAGTCTTACCATGACCATTCCGGTGAAGGCGGAAAAAACCCACCATGGCCAGAATGATGAAAATTCTCTGTCCATGCTTGTCAGCAAAGGGCGGTTTTTGTTGACCGAAAGCGGTTACCGGAGAGACGGGAGGGACTGTGCCTACCGGAGTGACTATTATCATAATAAATTGATTGTCCGCCGTGGAGTCAACAAAGCCCACAGTTTCCATGATTACATCATGGATTACGGCGAGTATAATCCTGTCAAAACAGAGCGGGTCTTCTTTTACAACTTTGAAGAGTATGACAGTTCCCGGACAAGGCTGCATGACTCACAGAACGGCGCCGTCTGCGATCGTACTATCCACTACCTGAAAAAAGAGGACATCTTCATTGTCCATGATATTGTGATACCCGGCCATGACGGAAGTTACACAATGGGACCTCTCTATCATGCCCAGAACATAGAAGACCTGGGTAGCGGAAGTTTTGCTTTAAGCCAATCATGGATCAGCATGGGGAAGGAGAGTTCCTTTACCCAACCCGTTGGCACGTCGCTGTTTCTCCACTTCCCCATGGGTGAATTTGGCTTTGAAATGCGTACTATTGACAGGGATCATTTCGACCAGATGACGGTCAGCCAGTTTTTTGCCGGTTATGCCAACCCCCTCTCCCCCCTCTCCTTTATTTCTGTACTCAACCCCGGAAGGAAAGAGAGACCGGACTTCTATGACTCCTTTCGGGTTGAGAAAAAAAAGAAGGGCCTGGGTCTCCAGTTTATGTTGAAGGGGAAAAAGTATACTCTCTTTGACAGGTACTGCTATGAATCCAAGATTGAGGATCTCAATAAACGTCCGGCCTACTCCTTTGAAGCGGGACGGGAGAGTGTTTTTGATCTTGAGACCGACGCTTATTCATCGCTGGTTATAGAGGATAAAAGTTCTGTTTATTACAGCGCTGTTGACTTCAGCACTCTAAAATGGGGAGGCAAAACTCTTTTTGAAATGGGAGATATGGAGCAGCTGCAGTTGGACTTTAAAGAACCAAAAAGAAGGGTCACAAGCTGGAGCAACTGGGATGAGTGGATCAGCTGATTTACTCTATAGGATTCCATTAAAAGGTCATTTGGATTTAACTGAGAATTCCTTCTTGATATATCGATCCGAAAGAATCAAAGCGACGAGTCCCGCAATACAGATGACCGCACCGATCACAAGGGTTAGAGAAAGCGGCTCGCCCAGAATCCGATGGCTGACCAGAATATTAAACAGCGGAGTGACGCTGGTAATACCGCCGACGAGAGAAGCGTTTAGCCGGCGGAGACTGGTAGAAAGAAAGAGGAAGCCGATACCGGTTACGCCTGTGCCCAGGATAATTATCGAAGTAATGCCTTGCCAGGTTATCGGGGCTCTATACTCAAAACCAATAAGAGAGGCCGCGAGAGATACAAGCGCCGCCATCGAGAACATGGGAATGAGCATCTCGAAATTTGTTTTTCGATGGGAGACCGCTTTACCGGAGAGAGCGTACACTCCCCATCCGAGCCCGGCGATGAGCATGCACACATTGCCGAATACATACTCGGGATGAATCAACTCAGAGGCAGCTTGCCTGTAGAAAAATACCAGGGAAACTCCTGAGACAATTACCAGAACCGCCGCCAGCTTTCGAATGTGAAATGGTTCTTTCAGCACAATCCAGGCCAGCGCCGCGAGAGTGACGAATTGAAATTGGATAACCAATCCGCCCATACTCGCGGTAGTAAAATTCAAGGCGACAACAAAAAGGACGTAATTAACCGCAATACCGAACCCGCCTAGAATTATCCACGGCTCAAACCGATACATTTTACGAAAGCTGCCCGTGCGAATTCTGTGGAGAAGCACGACCAGGGCGAGTCCCTGTATGAGCCGGAGAAATGATAACGTAAAGGGATCGATAAACTGCAGGGCGATTTTCACCATAACCGGGGTGAAGCTCCATAGAGCGACAACTCCGAACGCGCATATATATCCAAGAATCACCTGTAGGGCTCCTCTAAAAACTGCTGCTTTGACAACCGGCACATACGAAAAACCCCGATTCTTTTTGGAATAACATTCGGTCACATGCACCGAAAGTGGGTTTTTCGATGTGCCCTGTAGGGCTCCTGATTGACCTTTGCATAGAACACGGCAAAAGTGTATACAATTTGAAATATGGAAAACACTATCGGTAATATCCCGAAACCTACAAATGAAGCAATTGCAGAATACGCCAGCGGATCATCAGAACGCAAGTCGATCGAATCCGAAATATCAAGAGTCCTGAATACGCAAGTTGATATCCCTTGTATCATCGATGGCCGCGAAGTACATACAGGTACGATGGGAACATGCATTCAGCCCCATGACCACAACTCCATCCTCGCCCGATACCACAAGGCCGGAGACAATGAAATAGGTCAGGCCATTCAGGCGGCGCTCAAGGCTAAACCTCAATGGGAATCAATGCCATATACCGACCGTGCAGCCATATTTAATAAGGCTGCCGTTTTGCTTTCCGGGAAATACCGGGACAAACTCAATGCAGTAACCATGCTCAACCAAAGCAAAAATGTCTACCAGGCAGAAATAGACGCAGCGTGCGAACTTGCCGACTTCTGGCGATTTAACTCGTACTACATGCAGAAGCTCTACGAAGAGCAGCCGCTCTACTCGCCTCCGGGTATCCAAAACTCCATGGAGTATCGGGCCTTGGAAGGATTTGTGTTTGCGGTATCTCCATTTAATTTCACGTCAATTGGTGGCAACCTATCCTGCGCTCCGGCCGTAATGGGGAATACCGTTGTATGGAAACCCGCTTCAACAGCCGTATATGCGGCGTTCGTAGTTATGGAGATTCTGGCCGAAGCGGGCCTGCCGGATGGTGTTATCAATCTCATACCAGGGGATGGGGCCCTGGTTGGAGATAGAGTTTTAGAATCTGAATGGTTTGCAGGCATACACTTTACCGGCAGCACCGGCGTCTTCAGAAGCATGTGGGATACTATCGGTTCAGGTATTTCCGCATACCGGTCGTACCCTCGAATCGTAGGCGAAACCGGCGGAAAGGACTTCCTGGTAGCCCACGAGTCGGCGGATATAGAAGCGCTGGCGGTTGCGGCGATTCGAGGCGCATTCGAGTATCAAGGACAGAAATGCTCTGCATTATCCCGAATGTATGTACCGGTTGATCTATGGCCGCAACTAAAAGATCGTATGGTCGCCTTCATGGAAACCATAAGTATCGGCCCGCCGCAGGATTTTTCGAATTTCATGAATGCGGTGATCGATAAAAACGCCTTTGAAAAAACCGCTGGGTTCATTGAGAGGGCG
>JABGPX010000405.1 GCA_018644745.1 Spirochaetales bacterium | reverse complement strand
CAAATGCCTCTCCCCGTGCGGCATTGTCCATTTGCGATAGGATCGCGCCCACGCTTACCCCGAGATACTCAAATACCGGCCTCATCCAGTTCGCGTCGCGCTCGGCTAAGTAGTCGTTTACCGTAACGATGTGCACACCTTTTCCTTCAAGGGCATTGAGATATGCGGCGCTTACGCACGATAGAGTTTTGCCTTCTCCAGTTTTCATCTCCATTACCTTGCCTTGATGAAGCACAATGCCGCCGAGGAGCTGCGAATCGAAAGGTCGCTCGCCAAGGGTTCTCCGGGCAGCTTCACGAAAAAGCGCAAACGCGTCCGGAAGCAGCTGATCTAGCGCCTCTCCGCTGCCATACCGCTTCTTGAGCTCCTCGGTAAACCCGGGAAATCCGGCTTCGGGCATTGAGCGGGCCCAATGCTCCTTGGCATTGATTTGCTGTAGCAGCGGGAGCAGCAGTTTCAGGTCTTTCTCATGTTGCGAACCGAAGACGAGATTGAGTATCTTATTGCTCATAGAATAGCTGCTCCTTGATTTGTTACCAGTATGCAGGCATGGAACTAAGGTGGTCAATATACTACAGAGCACATCGAAAAACCCACCTTTGTTTCAGGTGACTGAATGGGAATCCACATAAAAAGAGGTGTTCAACAAGAATACAGCTCTTTCAATGCTTCGTTGACAAAGAAAAGTACCCCGAAGTAGTATTCGAGTGATATGGGTGCCATGAATTCAAAAAAAAACGGGCTTCTGCTCATTATTTCACTCGCCGCTTTTTTGTCATCCTGTAATAGAGAGAACCCGTCTCAAATCATAAGCCTGCAGCGGCAATTTAACCTGCCTATTGGAAAAATGGAAGATCAGATAGATCTTATTCAGCTGCCCGGAGAGCCTTTTCGCCAGACCATCGATATGGTCATGAAAAGGGGCCTTTTTTATATCGGGAATGGGGCTGCTCACAAGGTTATGGAGTTCTCTTCTTATGGAGATCTCCTTGCTCTGTATTACAATCCAGCCGAGAATCCTTCTCCGATTCTCCTGAAGGAAGACTCGAAGGAAGGCAGTGTATCAAACCGCAAGGCATTCTCATATCCATTCATCAACATCGGGCAGCTTGGGGTAACCGAAACAAGTATGCTGCTGATCGTAGACGAGGTTCCTGCTGACCGGGAGATTTGGGATGAAGAGACGGGTACTCTGCTGCGTAACGTCATTCTTCGTTTCGATCCCGAGGGAGTACTTATAAATTATATTGGTCAGGAAGGTATTGGTGGAACTCCTTTCCCTTATATTGAAGCCATGGAAGTGACTTTGGCAGACAATGTAACTCTGGTAACTCGTACAATGGCTCAATGGATCGTGTATTCTTTCGACGCGGAAGGAAATAAACTCGCCGAATATGTTCTCGATGAAGATATCCTTCCCTCCGCCGGCGAGGGAACTATTATGTCTCTCGATGCGGTGATACCGGGCCAGGACAGTGACATCATTTTTGTGAAAACTGATTATTACAAAAACCAAATCGAGCAGGAAAATGCCCAGGACGCGGATTACAGGTTTCATATGTCTTCAGTACACTGGATTGATATAGGAACCGGCGAACTCGGCGGCACCGTCGAGCTTCCTCCTGCTTTGAGAACATCCGGAGTTAGTCAACTGTTCAATAAAGAAGAAGAGGAAGCCATTCAGTATCTGCTCGGAGTATCCGCAGGCGGGTTTCTTTTTCTGCTTAGTCCGTCGGCCGAAAATATCTATAATCTTGCTCTTGTGGATCTTTCCGGAATGGTTGTGCATCGCGGTGAAATAATTCTCGAAGATGATGACACAATGTACCGTACATTTTACGTCTCCGCCGACGGTATCCTGTCCGCTTTTATCGGCGGAAAACTTGGTGCTGAGGTGGTTCTCTGGAGGACCGATCGATATCTCGGGAAAGAAGAATGAAAATTGTCGATTCTGCGGCAATGACAGATATCGATCGGCGAGCGCAGACCGATTTTTCGATTCCCGCCCAGATCCTCATGGAAAATGCCGGGATCAAGGCCTATCTTGCATGTAAAGCCGAGTTCGGTCTTTTCAGCTCTCATCGGCACCTTGTCTTTATCTCTGGTTCCGGTAATAACGGCGGCGATGCACTCGTAATGGCCCGGCAGGCATCCCTGGATGGATATGAGCCGGTGGTTGTGCTTGCCGAACCGATGAAAAGCGTAACCGCAAAGCTCAATCTCGAAATAGCGCAAAAGCTGAATATCCCAATATTTGATTATCCTTCGGAAGGCGAGGAAATCACTGATTTGCTGAATAAAAGCACTCTGATTTTCGACGGGCTGTTCGGCACCGGAATTAAAGGTCAACTTCGATCTTCTGTATCATCGCTCGTCTTGGAAATTAATCAGTCGGCGGCTAAGGTTATTTCCATCGATTTACCGAGCGGTCTGGGAGACGACTTCAGACCGGGATTCCCTATAGTTCAGGCAGATATTACGCTTTGTCTCGGACTCCCCAAGCGCTGCCTTTTTCTGCCGAAAGCGAGAAGTGCCTGCGGGAAGATTATCTATGTTCCTATCGGCTTCCCGGGTGAGCTCACTCGTGCCCCCGATATCGCCGGCGAATTGTTGGATTGTTCCGACCTTCTGTCAATTCTACCGCCGATATCCGATGATTCCTATAAGAACTCGAGGGGACGTCTTGCGGTGTTCGCCGGTAGTGTCGGAACCGCCGGCGCCTCGATTCTTGCAGCTCATGCCGCGGCCAGGTCGAGATGTGGATTAGTCGATTTGTTTATCGACCGAGCCGCCTATCCTCAGGCCGCGTCGCAGCTGATTTCTGTAATGCCCCATCCATGGGAACACGACGATGACACATCCATAATCGACTTATCGAGATTCTCTGCATTCCTGGCCGGACCCGGCTGGGGTTTGAATGGTCGAGAACGGTGGCTCATCGCGCTGATAGCTTCAAAACTCCACGGCGTTATTGATGCTGACGGACTTCGCATTCTGGCCTCTATGTCTCAAAGGCCGAATCTCGAATGCCGAGTCATACTCACCCCGCATCCCGGGGAGGCCGCATTACTGTCCGGTACCGGCTCTGATGAGATTCTTGATCGTCCGGTAGAAGCAGGGTTGGAGATAAGCTCCGCATACAATGCTATTGTTGTGTTAAAATCACATGTCACCGTGATTTGCGCACCGACCGGGCGATACTGGATTCTTGACGGTATGAATCCAGCGCTGGGAACCGCTGGATCCGGGGATGTTCTTGCAGGCATAATCGCGGGGGCTCTTGCCGTGTGCGGCGATACGCTTCTTGCGGCGAGAATTGGGGTCCTTGTCCATTCTTTGGCGGGGTTGAAGACACGAAGCAGTGCTGGCTGGTTTCTAGCCGAAGACCTGCTGCCGTGTATTTCCCGTATCTTTGAGGAGGGGTCGTGAAACAAGAATCAAAAAGTCCCGGCGAGCTTCATTTTCACTACAATCGAGACGAACGAATGGCCGGCCTGCCTGAAAATGTAGGCCGGAAAACCGGAAAAGGCATATTCCGCGGAAATCGCTCGTTGATTATCACTCTGCTGGATGTAGTTTTTCTGGTAATACTCATTGTAATATTCTCGGTTATTATAAGAATGAGAGGTGATACAACAATTTTGCCGGGGTTTTCAATTACCGCTCGTGCGGTTGCATTTGAGGACCGAGTATTGGTCAGCATTAAAGCCGCTGCTAGAAGAGACCACGACGAGGAAGCGCGGCTTCGAATTCGAATGGGGTATCCGGAAGCTTCAAGGTGGATAGAAATTGACGGCTTTCTTCCTTCAACCGACGGAGATGAACAGGTTTATCGGGGAGCCCTTGATCTCGTGCCTGCAGAAGGCAAAATCACCATTTATTTCTACTCAAACAGCGAGCAGGGATCGATGACCGCGAAAATTAAGGAGGAATAACCCTCAGCCGTGCCTTTTATGTTTGCTTGACCGGAAAACTGGTTTGCTATAATCTTTTGCTGGAGCCGGTTTCCCAGCAGCGGAAAAATGAAGCTGCGGTGCGGATAGTTTGAGGAGACATATATGATACAAATTTATTTTCTGTCAATTCTGTCGAATATCCTCGGCGGTCTGGTGCTTTCCGCGGGCCACTACAGCGAGAAATTCACCGGGTTGGCGAGCGTGAAGGAATTTTCTGATGCAAGGCCGGGATTTCGAGTAACCCTTGGTGTTGTCGCGTTTCTTACCGGTTTTTTAAAACTGTTAACAGTTACACGCGGCGATGTACCCGTAGTAGGAGACCTGCTACCCGCCCTCGCCGGGCTTGTTGTCGGGGTAACTCTTCTCTTTGATAGGTATAAAGAGAAGAGCACGGTGCCATCGAAAATGATTGAAAAGGCTGATAACCTTCTGCTCAAGAATCGAACAATTCTAGGAACCGCCGGAATGCTGGCGGGGGTATTGCACTTTCTGATTCCAGGGGTTTTGCTGCTCTAAACCGTCAGGATGAGCCTTATATCTCGGTTCCCGGCTGTATCGTCGAGCCTTTCGGGATAATGATTATTCCATCTTTAATGAAATACTCTCCGTAATCACCATCAGGGGGGGCTGTGCTCCGAAGGCCGATTCTGCAATTGCTTCCAATCCTGACATTCATATCTATTATTGCCCGTTTAATTACTGTATCTTTGCCGATTCCGATGCTCGGCCTGTGCATTCTTTCATTGGTTTTTTTCTGTTCCGGTGTTTCATAAAAATCAGCGCCCATGCAGATAACCCGGTCGAGAAGAGCTCCCTCTTCAATAATGGTGCGAATACCCGCGACGGAGTTCACCAGCGAGGCGTTGTGAAGAATACTGCCTTCCGCGGCGATGACGTTGTGCAGAGTACAGTTGATCATTTTGGTCGCGGGCAGGTCCTTTCTGTGGGTGTATATCGGCCTGTCTTCGTCGTAAAAGTTGAACTCAGGCGTCGGCCCGGTGAGGTTTATGTTGCAATTGTAGAAGGCCTTTATGGTTCCAATGTCTTCCCAGTACCCCTCATGGACATACGTATGCACAAGATATTCTGATATCGCTTGAGGAATTATGTCTTTAGCGAAATCAGCTCTGCTTCCGCGAAGTATCTCTTTCAGGACGTCGGCGTTGAATATATACATGCCCATAGATGCAAGAAATGGATTTTCTTTTCTTTCCCGGCTTGTATTCGGAAGTAGAGCTTGAGGGCAATGAAAATCGGATAGATCCGCGACCGGTCCCGGCTTTTCTATAAAGTCGCGAATTCTGTAGTTCTCGTCGGGGCAGATCAGCCCAAGGCTCCCGGCTTTTTCCCTATTCACTCTGGTTGACGCAATGCTTATTTCCGCTCCGCATCGCTTGTGATGCGTTAACATCTTTCTAAGATCCATCATGTACAATTGATCGCCGGACAGAATAATGTAGTATTCTGGTTTATTTGTGTTTAGGTGCTGAAAGTTCTTTCTCACCGCGTCGGCGGTGCCCTCGTACCAACTGGTATTCTCAAATGTCTGCTCGGCTGCGAGTATCTCTACCACACCTTTTGAGAAGCTGTCAAAAGAATAGGTGCTGGCCAGATGTGTATGCAGCGAAGCCGTATTGAACTGAGTGAGAATATAAATTCTTCGAAATCCTGAGTTTATACAGTTTGACATTGGAATGTCGATTAGTCTGTATTTACCGGCGAAAGGCACAGCCGGTTTCGCGCGCTCTCTGGTGAGAGGGTATAGACGCGTGCCTTTTCCACCGCCGAGGATAATGGCATTAACTGGTTCCACGTTGATTTTTGTACCTTTGGAGTTTTTGTTTCAGTGCGGCGATTCTACCATTTCACTATCAAACATGATACCATGAGCGCGATGTCAAGAGCGATTCTCAATATGAACAGTTTTTCGATAGATAGAGCGCAAGTGAGTAGGTTAAGGTCGTATTCGATCGGTCATATTGAGAATTACCGGCCGAAATCTGTTGAAATTGTGCCGGGAATTCTCATTTTGATCGATAAACTACGCATCTTTATGACTACGGTCGGTAAACGTCCTATAATTGGAGCAAAATGAGAAATCCTCCGATGTCAAACTTGAATCTTACCATTGAAAAACTGGAAAACGACCCGGAATTCATGTCTTGCGTAACCCATTGGGAGCGAGTGACTCCCCGTGACGGAATTTTTTCTGAATTCCCTGAAGACTTGGATCCTCGACTGAAAGATATCCTCGCGAATAGGGGCACTACTCGGCTGTATTCGCATCAGGCTGAAGCGTATCGAGCGGTCCGCGATGGAAGAGACGCCGTCGTGGTTACGCCGACCGCCTCCGGCAAGACATTGTGCTACAATCTGCCGGTTCTTCAAGATCTGCTGCAGAATGCCGATCATCGGGCTCTCTACCTCTTTCCGACAAAAGCGTTGTCACAGGATCAGCAGTCTGAACTCAACGAGGTGGTGTTAGGCGGTGAGGTCCCAGTAAAGGTATTTACGTACGACGGTGATACTCCCTCATCTATCCGGGTAGCCGCGCGGGATGCGGGAAGAGTAGTAATAACCAATCCGGACATGCTCCATACCGGTATTCTTCCGAATCACCCTAAATGGATAAAGTTTTTGAGCTCTCTGAAGTATGTGGTTATTGATGAGATCCATATTTATAGAGGAGTATTCGGCTCTCATATGACGAATCTTATCAGACGGCTGAAGAGGGTTGCCAGATTCTATGGATCGGAGCCACAATTCATCTGCAGCTCCGCGACTATTGGTAATCCCCTTGAACTTACAGAAAAAATCCTCGAACGCTCGCCGCTCCTTATCGGTAAGAATGGCGCTCCCGGCGGCGAAAAGCACCTGATCTTCTACAATCCTCCGTTGGTAGATCGCGTGCAGGGTATCAGACGGGGAGTTGTGCACGAGTCACGCCGGTTAGCCGGCCGAATGCTCACCGCGGGCATCAAAACGATTGTTTTTGCCCGATCCCGCGTACGAACCGAACTTATTGCGTCTTATATAAACAAAGACCTTCGGAATATTTATACCGACAATAACCGAATTCGCGTGGAGGCGTATCGGGGAGGTTATCTTCCTT
>JABGPX010000852.1 GCA_018644745.1 Spirochaetales bacterium | reverse complement strand
GTGAAGGCGGCAATACTTCTTGATCCGGAAGAACAACGAGGTGTAATAGATTATGTATGGACGGTAGAAGGGCCTCAGCCGGTCTCAAAGATAACCTCGCCCATAGATTATGAACATTATCTCGAAAAGCAGCTAAAGCCGGTTTGCGCCGCGATATCTCTCACCCTACAAGCAGATTTTGAAAAGCTCTTCTCTAACAATCTGCAATCGGAGCTTTTCTGACCTGGTGCTTTAGGCTTCTTTTAGCTCTTCTGCTTCTGCCGGCCGCAATTGGTATTCCACGATACTGGTCCGAATGCTTCTAAATACAAGCGGATACACAACCTCAAAGAAAAAGAGGCGCTTCTGAGCTACTTTTTCTTTCAGCGAAAACATACGCTTGAGAATACGAGACTGCTGATCCATGTATTTATCATAATCTTTAAATTCCGGCTTGAATTCCCGATGAGGATTTAGCGAGTTTATTCGATCCTGATACATTCCAAGGAATTCGAAAAGATTGAAAAGAGAACAATCCGCAGCGATAATACTTCGAGCGATTTCCTCGTCTCCCTCTGCCTCTTTTAAAACTGCGGCATAACGTTTTGGAGATATGTTTTTCAGAATGCTGTCTTTTCGCAGGTGAAGGCCCTTGCTCGAAAAGACTTTTTCAACCGCTTGTATAACGAACTTATTCCCCCGGTAATACTTGAGAAACTCGAGTATTCTGTCTGCGCCAAACTCATCTTTCTCGATGAGAAGACTCACCTGACTGCTGATTGCTTCCGGTAGACCGGGACTTATTTGAACGCTGTATGTACTAAATTGAGCGTTGTTCTTGTCTGAAAGTGTTACAATGCTATGTTTGAAAAGCTCATCCCGTGTAATGTCTCGAAACGAACTGAAAAGCGCCTGGGCTTCCCGGCGAAACCGTTCATGATACGCTTCTATGATTCCGGCGCTTTCAAGGATCTCATAGAGCTGATTGGAAATACGAAGCCCGCCGACGGGAGCCGTTGATTCCATCCTCTTGGCGTCAATAACCGGCAGGCCAAGAACATCCCACTGTTTCGCCCCATCGGGTCCAAAATTCCCCAATATCACCTCGCCTATATTGGCACCGATTCTCACTCGTATCTGGAAAAGCGCGTTAAACGCAGCTGAGAGTTCAAGGCTACTTCGCATTGTTCCAATAATATCGAATGCCTTCTGCAAGGCCTCTTTGGTTGTCGAATCCACCTCTTCATAAATAAATTTATCGTTTGCCTGATTGAACAGCCCGACAACCCGCTGCATCTCAACACAAGTATAAAAAAGCTCCCGGGCAATATAATTAGTGCTCTCTTCCGTGCTGAGCCCCTTTATATTCGGATCGGTCTGTCCGCCGAAATGGAACATCAAACTATCGCCTTCTATTTTATTCAAATACCCGCCATGGCGCATGATTACCCAATTAAGAGCGGTGTACAGCCCATTGAGGACAGCCTGGTTTTCGTTCGGGCTTAAAAACTTGGAAATGTACGTGTAACCGGCAATATCGATAAATCCTATGCCTACGTTCGTGATGAGTGAATGCTCTGGAATGTTACCAAGATCATAGATAGCATCGACAAGCTGTTTTGGCAGATAGTACTCTTCAATCTCTTTACGAAATTTATGCTCATCTTCGCGAGATCGTCGGTTCCCTTTATTTACTTTATCAGGCAAAAAAGCACTCCATGGTATCCATTAACTGTATGTCAATTTCTCCTAATATTCAACATTTATCAAGCGAGCACAAACAAAACTCAGGCTACAACAAAATGACTTTTCGTACAACTTTTCATCCTCAATATGGACAAAAGCGTTATATGTGCTCTCTCAATAATATCGGCAACGAAGAGTATAAATGCCCACTATACAGCAATTTAATCATATAATGCGGGCTCTGCGCTCTTGGCATAAATCTTGCAACACTTTATTCAGGAGATACCTATGCAAACCGAGCAAACAATATATGCGGATGCTGCGAACTCAATTCAAGCATATTTCAAACAGATCAGAAACAAACCTCTTATCGATGTAAACCGCGAACGCGATCTATCAAAGCGAATCCTGGCAGGCGATCAAATCGCGAGGTATGAGTTGGTCGAAACCAACCTTAGGCTCGTCGTTAAAATCGCAAAAGCATATATGAAACCGGGCTTAGATTTCCTGGACTTGATTCAGGAAGGAAATGTTGGTCTTCTTCATGCCGCGACCAAATTTGATTATCGTAAAAATGTAAAATTCTCTACATACGCGGGCTGGTGGATTAAGCAAGCGGTAGTTCGATTCGTTAATATCAATATGAGGACGATTCCACTGCCTCATCGAAAAGAGGTGGAGTTACGAAAATGCAAAAGAACTGCAAACAATCTCAGCGAGAAGCTCAAACGAGTTCCAAATACCTTCGAAATAGCGAACGCAATGAAGATGAAGCCGGAACTGGTAAAAAAGCTTTACAACGCCGAGAAAACAGTCTGCTCTCTCAACGCTATAATAGGATCAAGCGGCGAACTCATTGACCTCTATGGCGATATGTCATACTCACCCGAAAGGGAGGTAATAAGAGATTCAATGAATTCTGAAACAAAAGCGGTTCTGGCATCCTTGATAGACATGGAAAAAGAAATTCTCGAGCAGCGATTCTGTTTCAGTACAAGTAAAAAACGCACCCTCAGATCTATCGCCGAAGAATATGGAATATCACCGGAAACAGTCCGTCAGATAGAAAAGAGGGCTCTCACCAAACTCAAGGAAGAATTCCCGGAAATGCAGGACTTCCTGCTTAATTAGACTTTGTATTTATGCAGCGCGCCGGTCGATACCGGGAATCCAAACTACCGACGCGCAGAATATCGCAATCGCCGCTGTAATAACGAGAGCTCCTTTTATTCCGAATGCCGCAAGCGCGGCAGCAGTAATGAGCGGAAATAGAATCCCGCGCACCCCTTGGACAATCATAAGCGCATTGACATACAGCGTCGTTTTCCCTTCGGGAGCGAGATTGATCCCGACAGTTTGTGTAGCGATTACAAATCCCCCATTAGATATCCCAAACAGGAAGCTGGCAATGATCAGCGGAATAAAGGATGAGGAATCCGGTCCCGAGAGACCAATAACGAGATAAATTAATACTGCGGCACCCGATCCGGCAAAACACAAACGAAAATTAGTGATTCCTCCCCTAAATCTCATTCGCGGCGTAATGATTGATGCGGCAACGAGCGTTCCGA
This sequence comes from Spirochaetales bacterium, assembly GCA_018644745.1. Next base: position 3,842 of record JABGPX010000852.1, on the reverse strand, counting down.
TCGTGCTCGTTGCACCGATAATGCCTACTTGTGTCTCAACAAGATTACTCTGCGTATAAAGCACGATGAGTATGGTCGTGATCCCCGCTCCGATCCAGCCATATAAGGTGAGTATAACCGCCGCCCTTCGAAGAGCAAGGTCACGAAAAACCACAGCCACCGCCTGCCCCGGCGAAAATGGAATCAACCTTCCGCTTGTTTGTGTCCGCATAGTTCGGAAAACTAATCCCCCGCAAATCATAAAAAATCCAGCGGTAATAAATACTGCAAGGCGCCCCAAATCCGTCGAACTGAGCCTGCCAAAACCCGCGGCCAGTACCGTCGCGGCAAGAGAAATCACCAGGTATCGAAAGCTGAGATATCTAGAACGCTCCTGTTGTTTGTAAAGCTCAACTACGAGGGAGTTGTATTGAACATCAAAAAGCCCAAAGAAAGTGAGGAAAGCGAGTGCGGTAAGGATATATGTTATCATCTTGGTCTGTAACGCCAGACCGATACAGAGGAATCCGGACACCATCATTATGATAACAATACCGGAACGAAGGGATACACGCGCGGTAAACCTCGAAAAAAAAAGATTCCAAACATAACCGAGATATGCAGCCGAACCAAGAAGCCCTACCAATCCGACAGGCGCCTCGAGACGTTTTTTTGCTATAAATGATATTAGAGTAAGCAGCGCCCATCCCGAGCTTTTAAACAGAACTCCGCTAACTACATCGCGGGAAAAGTGGAGAGGTTTAGTCGGTATTGTACTCATAGCTGACGGGCTGATGTTCGCGAATTGATGTTGACCTCCAGACCGTTAGCCTCGAGAATTTCAGGTCCGCAAATCATTGTATTCGCAGGTTAATACGTTGTAAACACTCACGATAGCTGGCGCGGAATTTACTGTTGCGGTGTATATGTCAATGCAATTTTGACATTGGAGAATTAGTATCTTACAATTTGGGTAATGCGTTTCCGTTGCATTTCATTTCTGCTAATTCTCATGCTTTCGACGCAAGCATATTCTGAAACCATTTCATCTACCGCTGAAGAGTCAGCACAAATGGAATCCAGCGAGGACAGATGGCGAAAGCTAACTATAGCAGGATCGATTATGATAGCTATAAGCGGAGTGTCTTTCCTCGCGTCTCTTTCCGCAGCTACGGCGGCCAATTCTGCAGATAACGCCGAACGAGCCAAAATTCTGGAAGTATCTACAGTCGCGTTGCTGATTGTTGGCGGAATTAGCGGCGTGATTGGAGTAATGCTATGGCTGGAGCGCAGGGGAATCGATAGCGACGAACAGGAGGCAACAAAAAGATGAACAGGAAACGAGTAGTGTGCGCTCTCTTTGGTTTTTTCCTTTCCGTTATACCGGTAATGGCGCAGATTGATCGGCTGACAACGATCATCGGGCCGCGCGTCGGAGCAACTTACATCTTCGCGGATTGGACCGAGTTCAATGCGCAGCTTCAGCAGGTATTCCCAGATCCCGGGAGATCGTATAATCCCATCATAACTCAGTTCGGAATTAACCTTGAGCAGAGAATTTTGCTGGGAAGTTCGAAGAGCCATTTTGTTCTGCAGGAGATACTTGTGCTCGGAGGACTTGATCAGAACTTTATATTACCGTCATTGAGCACACTGATAGGCTTCAGAAGCTACTCCGGACTGGAATTCGGTCTAGGTCCTAATTTCAGCTTGGGATCAAGCGGCGGCAAATTGCGCCTTTCTATGTCGGTCGTGTATGCCATCGGATGGACATTTGCTTTCAATGGAGTTTTTGTTCCGGTCAATTTTGCGGTAATTCCGACCCCGAAGGACACTCACGTACGGCTTTCACTCATGAGCGGCTTTAATTTCGAGACGAACTGGTAAGTCATTCTCCCCAAGCTTTTCAGCCGGACCTTCCCCAATTTCAGCGATGCATGCGGACCGTTAGCCTCTATCCGATGTCCCGTGTTTTTTTGTGCAATCTGTCAACTTGGAGACAAAAGGTTTCAAGCTTCGCTTCAATACTCTGCGGAAAAACCTGGCCGTCCACCTCGAGGGTGAGAAAAGGCAGATACGGGAACTCCTTCATTACTTCCGCTACGACGCCGGGATTCTCTGTGTGGAGAGGTTTCATCTTGCTGAGTTTGCGGCTGATAACCGCCTCCCCGACCCTGCCCGGCATGCAGCCGAATGGCTGAATAGAAATGATACCCGATACCTCGTCAACGAGTTCGGTAATCGCCGTTCCGGTGATTAGGATGCTTTCGCAGATCATTGTCGGCGGAATTAGATCTTTTGCGCTGTCGAATACCTTTTCGATGTCCACCAGCCGGCTTTCGTATAAGCCGGATTTCGCCAGGATTGCTTTGATTTTCTTTTCAAAGTAGCGCTTCGGCGGTGTTTCCAGCATTTTCTGAAAGCGATTGTTTACCGTAGAATTCTGCACGAGCTTTTTCTTTACCACAAAATCAACATAGTACAGCCACTCATGAAGACCCGCCACACGAAGAATGATATCTTTATCTGCCAGCTTCTCGACGATGTGCTTTCTGGCAAAATTACTTCGCCGTACATACATCTCGTTAATTAAGCTGACTACGGGTTTTTCTCCCTGCTCGTACTTTCTTTCGATTCCGGCTAACGTGTGGGCGCAGTTCTCTAGCTCGAGTACCAGGCCGGGCCAGCGTTGATGCTCAATAGCGGCAATGACGCGATCCACTGCGCTCTGATAGGTATTGATTGCTTTCTCTCTGTCGGCGGCTACCACCAGGAGAGTTGCATAGATCTCTTCCAAAACATCGGTGATTACGAATATTTGCCACAGCCGCAGGGTTGCCGCTGTGCCGAGGCCCATATAGCCGTCTTCCTGAGATAGACTTAAGAAAGCCACATTTGGGATATGCAGCTTCTCGATAATATTCTGCATAAGCACATAGTAAGAACCGAACCGGCACGGGCCGGAATCCCCAGGAACAAAATAGACAAGCAATTCGTCGGGATCCTTTCTCTCGCGCAAATACTTCAACAAACTTCCGGTAGTAATTGCGACGGGCAGACACTCTTTTCCGGAAGTGTAACCCAACCCAATTTGAAATTCTTCTTCACCGGGATCCGGTAGGGCACTTGCCCTATTGCCCTGTCGCCGTAAAACCGCGGCAGAAGCATTCGAGCAATTATCGAGCATCGACGGAATAAGAACGTGAACCCGCGGATCATTAAGCTTGTGAACTTTCCCTTCAGAGTCGATTATCTCGATTTTGCTTCCTCTCACACGAGTGGTCGCAGGGCGAAACTCCGCATCAATTACAGGTTCCTGATTACCCATTATTTCCATGTACGACTTGATAACATCCACAAAGGCTTCAATGCGGGTATCTAGCCCTACATCAGCGGTGTGGTTGTCCAGTTCCAAGGTAAGCGAAGGTTTGCGTCCCATTTCCTTTCTGAAAAAATCGACAATAAAGGAGTCGGGGCCGCAGCTGAAATTGGTTATAAATGCTCCATAGAGTGATGGATGGCTGCTTACCAATTTTGCCGCCTTAATTATGATCTCTCCAGCACCCCAATAGACGTGTTCGGGATCATCCTGATACTCAAAATCGAGAAAATCACAGGGAATTGTCCGGTAGCCCCGGGATGCAAATTTATGAGGGATACCTTTATTGCCCATTTTAGATAATGCGTTATATGGTCTTCCGAATAGCACAATTCCAATTTCCCCCGGTGATGCCTCCAATGCAGCAACGGCACTTCTTCCGAGAGATTTGAATTCTCTGAACATCTCTTTCATTACTTTCAACGCCGATCGGAATGCCTTTTTTGCTGCCGAGGCGGAAAAACCGAGGCTTTTTCCAACCTCG
>JABGPX010000633.1 GCA_018644745.1 Spirochaetales bacterium | reverse complement strand
CTCCTTCGCCACATCGAGAAGACGGCGGTTTCCCGTTATATAGTAATCGGTGAGAATTCCACTGATGACGGAATGCGACGGGCTGAATCCCCCGCTCCACGGACTGTCGCTGTGATAGTGCATTACGCCGACATGTTCCGGATGTCCCGGATGAGCATGGACAAATCCGACATCCGCGGTCGATCGCGAATACCGTTCCGCGACTCGAAGATAATCCGGGTTCCCGGTTCTTATGAATTGCCCCCAGACACCCATGATCTGATCGTTGGCTTCGTTGTTGTAAGGGCCGATGTATCTGAGAGCTTTTAGCGGTTCTGAATCCTTATAGAGCAAGTACACCCATGGAACTGCCGAGGAATGCACGCATACCATATTGCCGAATCGCATCATTCCGTACAATTTGCATCGTTCGACGGGATCGATGACGATGGGTTCAAAATAATCATCAAGGTCCGAATCCGGGCCGCTGAACCGCGAATCTCCGGCGTGGTAGAAGTGGTCCAGTGCTCCGGTTCCGCATACGTATTCCGGATCGACGACCGCGCGAAGCGGGTCTTGGACGGTTTCGGAGAACGCCAGCGAATCAGCATCGGAAAGCTGCGTCTCAGAAAACCGGATCACAATTTCCGTTGTTTTGGCCGCGCCGAGGCCGTTGTTTGTATCCAGATCGTTGTAGGCCATGATCCGGCCCGCCGCATGTTTTTCCATCATTTCTTCAACCCATCGGGCTTCCTCCAGGCTGCGGATGTTAAAGCTTTTAAGGTTGAGCGGCGCGGTCGGATTCGCAGCGAGCAGTTCACACAACTCGTCCTCGTCCCGGATCGGACCATTATTTTTGTGGCTGAAAAAACGGATCTCCTGTTCCTCGAAAGGGGTGGAAAAGACAAGCGGCCGTTCATACGACTCCGGCCATATCTGAATGTCGATGCCGTTCTCGTTTATCATAAATCCTTTCGGATACTCCTGCCATGCATCACGGATCGCAGCTACCGCGCTCGCCTTAGTACCGCAAAGCGAGGCCCATCCCGGGGTCCGTTTCCCCGCGCCGCAAAGCGTCCCATTACGCCACACATCGTAGTGTTCGTCATCGTATTGCAGAGTGGACAAGCTCCGCCAATTCTCATAAAAGTGCGCGCCGCCGCCGTCACCGCCGGTCGCCGCTCGCAAACGGTCTCCGAGAGCGAGTGGAAAGTCGATACCAATAGCGGAGAGCTCAACACTATGCGGATCCTGGTCAAAGACGAATGTGTGAAACACCCGAAGATCAGATTTTCCGGCATACAGGTGTATGCGGAGCTGATACGGACAGAACCGTACCCCCGTCTCTGATGTGAGAAATCCTTTTATGAGAATGCAAACACGAAGCGGTCCGCTCTCCTCCAAAATAACTGTGGGTGGGAACCCCGAGGAAAGCGAATCATAACATTTGCCGTACTGGTCTTTCATATAGAGCACCGGCCCGTCTCCGCTTTGTACTTCGAGCCATCCGTCCTCCGTTTTAAGACGGCAACTCGCGATTACGGAGGATTTGCTCGGAACTTTCCATACATCGAATGACTTTCTGAAATCGATTCGAAGTACACCAGTATCAATTTTCAGTAATTCCTTTGATTCCTTTACCACGATCTCAGTTTGGCCTTCCGGCCCCGCTTTTACATCACGTCCTTCAGATGCCGTTGGGTATTCCGCGGTCAGGATCGCATCCGAATTGAGTTCCTGGTTCCTCTGTATGTCCATGAGCAGCCACTTTACATCACGACCGTTCTTTTGCCATGACGTCAGGCATTCAGTCTGGACCTGAATATGGTGTCCGTCAGGATCGGTTACACTGACACCCGCGGTAGAGGTAAAGTCACCCTCGGCGAACGGCATCCCGAAGGTAAGCGGTTCAGTTCCGTATGTATTGCCATCTTTACCTGCGAGTTTAATTTTGATTTTTTTTGGATTTTCTTGCGACATAAGGGCTCCTTATCACATTCATAAAAGGTATGGCTGGATCTTTCAACGGTTGATGAGAGCCGGCGGGGCACCTTCTGAAGTATCGCCACTTCACAGAAGCCACAGAAGGATATGATATGCGCTTTTGCCGATGATCGTCGTGTACCCCTACCTACAATTGTACTTTGTCCGAGGGTTTTGATAGGATCATCTAAAGGCTGATTGAAAAAGAGGGAATTTACATGGAACGACTAACGTTTGTAGAAATGGGATCTCCCACCTGCGCCCGTCTAGCGGGCCACGAGCTCGATTGTCGCACGGGACATATCTATCTGGGACCCGGCCGCGACTTTGTGTACGGCGACCGGGGAATCGGCGCCGGAGATTTCCATATAACCGCTCGGTTGTCGCTTTGCAAACCGCCCGTACACCAGGAGTTTATTCGGATGCCAGGAGTAGAAGAGTGCAACGCCGCTTTCTGTTTTTCCGGCGGAGATGCCTGGCAAAGGGGTGAAGGAGAGATTAGAGTGAGCGGTTTCCTGCCTTCGGAAGTGCGCCGTCACAGCCGCCTCTATTTCGGCCACGATAGAAGACTCTGTGTGGACGGACCGGTCTTCGGAGGGCTCACGCTGCTCGATGAGGCGAAGGATTGGATCGCCCCCGAAAAGCCGTTTACTTTTGAGGTGATTCGTTCGGGAAACCGGGTACAATTCCTTTTTGATCGGCGTATCGCCCACGAGATCGATTTCACAGAAAGGGTGTTCGGCAAAGTCGGCTTTACCGCGGGGCAAGGCTCTATGCACCTTTTCGATTTCGGTGTCGAAGGAAACACCTACGAACTCGATTGGCAGCGTTCGCAGCCCGTGGGATATTCGATGCCCGTGATCGACATCTCCGGTCAGCCGGAGCGGCAGGTGGTATTGGCCAGAGGAAGTGAAACCGTAAACTTCCAGCATCCGTCCACCGTGCTCATGGAAGACGGGAGGACGATTCTGTGCCCGTGGACCTACGAGCACGGAGGTGCCCTCGGACCGATGAAACGCAGCGAAGACGGAGGACTGACTTGGGAAACGGTGGAAACTCCCGAGGGGTGGTCCTCTGTTAAAAACTGCCCGACGATCCATCGTCTCGCCGGTCCTGACGGCAACGAACGTCTTGTCGTACAGTCTAGTAATGACGGCGAGATGATGCAAGCGATATCCGAAGACGGAGGCGTCACATGGAGTGACATGAATGCGACCGGAATATCCTGTACGGTTGCCCCTATCACGATCGAGCCGATTTCTGATAGTCGTCACTTGTCGCTATTCCATGAAGGCAAACGAATTTTCATGAGCGTGACGGTCGACGGAGGACTCTCCTGGTCCGAACAGCGAATGATAGCGGAAAAAAGCGATACATTCTTGTGTGAGCCCGCAATCATCAGATCTCCAAACGGAAAGCAACTCGCCGCTGTAATACGGGAGAATGGACGTTGGTATAACTCACAGATAATTTTCAGCAACGACGAGGGTGACACTTGGAGCGAACCGGAGGATCTCCCCGGGAGCTTGAGCGGAGACCGGCATCTTGCACGCTATGCCGCGGACGGCAGAATCGTTATGGTGTTTAGAGACACCGGTATATGCAGTAAAACCAATGCCGATTTCGTAGGCTGGGTCGGCACCTATGAGGATTTAGTCGAAAAGCGCCAAGGCCAATACCGGCTGCGGCTCATCGCGAACAGCAAGTATGCCCACGCCGGCTGGACCGGCTACCCCGGACTTGAACGACTTACGGATGGTACTTTTGTGGCAACCACATACGCCGTCATCGAGGCTGAGCACAAGAGCTCAATCGTGTCGGTTCGCTTCAAACTCAGCGAGATTGACGCGATAGCGAAGAAGCACGAACCGCGGAGGGGTTGACCGACTGCATTTGAAGGAGCAGGTACATTCTTGTACCTTATTATCCTAGAGTCGAGGAGCAGCAGAGGTCTATTCTCACTTAATTTCAATGGACAAAGGTGGCACACTTATTCTTGGGAGGTAGATATGTCGACGAAAAATCCTAGAATAAATGTCGTTGTTGATCCACCGTTGTACGAACTCATTGAGCAATTAGCCAAGAAACAAGGTATCTCTATGTCATTAGTAACTCGAGATCTGATTAAAGAAGCTTTAGAGATGGAAGAGGATGTTGCGCTTGGACAGCTAGCCGCTGAACGGGAGGCATCCTACGATAAAGATACATTGCTTTCGCATGAGGATATTTGGGATTAGGCAAGGCGTATCGACTCCGCTATCGTCCCGATGTTAGCTCAAAGGATAATTCTAAACTAAATCGAACGATGCGCGAGCGGATTCGCCGTGCGATCGAAAGCAGGCTTCTTACACAACCTGAGCAGTATTCTGAGCCTCTTCGCAATTTGCCACCGTAAAGACGTATACCAGAGGGTTCAGAAGAGAACCGAATAGCCGCCGCAAAAGCGAGTGCTCTCAACTTGCCGGCAGACCTTGATTTTCCCGGAACTACCCTCCATATAGGGACCCTAGGGATCTTTCCGCTTCCTTCTCCAGCAGATCAAGGAGGAGTTTTTGGTTACTAACAAATCCTAGCAAAAATGCGTATAATTTGGATTGAGAGGTCATAGAAAATGAAGAATGAGTTTACGGCCATCATTGAGAAAGACGATGATTGGTATATTGCATACTGCCCAGAAATTCCTGGAGCGAACGGCCAAGGTAAATCCCTAGAAGAGTGCAAGGTGAATTTGTCAGAGGCAATAGCATTAGTCCTTGAAGATCGTCGCGAAGACGCGCTGAGAGGCATTCCACCAGACGCCACCAGAGATACAATCTCAATTTCATGAAACGTGACACCCTTCTCAAGCATCTCAGAAGAAACGGCTGTATTCTTAAGCGAGAAGGTCGTTCACATTCATTGTGGATGAATCCTCAGACTGGAGCCGTTGAAGCCGTTCCTCGCCACCGAGAGATAGCAAATAGACTTTCTGAGAAAATCTGTAACAGTCTTTCTATCCCAGAATTGGGGCGATAACCAAACGGTAGCGCAGGACCTTCAGAACGACGCCGTCTTCCTCCCATGCTTCGAGAACTTCAACATCGAGGGGTTCCCCACGCGGAGCAAAACCTGCCCACAATGCCTCAACGCTCTGCGGTCCCCATCCATCTTTCAATGGGGGCAGGGTCTCTTGCGCTTTCAACGGCGTGTTCATATAAGACATTCCTATTACCGGACAAGTAATTATATATAGTCCGATGCGGGCTGTTTTCCAAGGGCAAATCTGATTTCGGCGTCTTATGCGGCTTACACCGCTGATCTTGCGCTCGTAAAAAGATGATAACGCGGGTGGACCTGGCGCCGGATATAGCGCAGGTCGCAAGGGCTTTCGCAAGGAAACATCGGTGGCGAATAATACCAGAGGGCAAGACCGCCCAGCACCTCCTGGGGCTGACCGAACAGGTACCGGCCCAGTATCGTTACCTATCAACCGGACCGAACCGGACGTTCCAGATCATAGAAATACCGCTCTGTTTCATTCACAGGAAAACACAGCATACCGCAATTGATGACAACAAGGCAGCCCTTTTAATACAGGCAATCTACTCGATTGGACAGGGAAAGCTTTCGAACGCACAGCTCGAACAGCTGAGCAAAGTCTTTCCGCGCCAAGATTACCCGAAGATCGTCCGATCAACTGTATCAGCGACGGCGTGGGTCCACGACTATATCAAACAAATCGCGGTACAGGCCTCGACAAGGAGGCAGGATAGATGATGGAGTCGATCGTCCAGCTTCCTGCGAGGGATTTCGAAGACCTGGTGACCGAAACGGCAGCCCGCATGGGTGTGCACCCGGCAAGTGCCGCCAGCCCAGCAAGGATAGGGGATTGCCCGATGTTTCGACCCGCGTGCGAGCTCGCTGCGCGCGCAAGTGGCAGGCGGCTAGCCGCTCCTCTATGGGTCTCGGGTCTGCCGTAGGGCTTTCACCGATGGCAAAGCGCCGAATGAACTATGGATACTTCGTCCATGAGTCACCGCGGCTCGGTCACCGTCGCTATTGAGGTACTGCTGTTGCTATGCAGTGCTGGCTTGGGGGGCGACGACAGCTGGCGCACGCTTCCGGCAGAAGCAAGCGGATTCGACTTCTTTGGCGGCACCGCCCTTCGCCCCGGCCACGATTACCTTAAAGAGGATATGAACCTGCCTCACATAAAGGGCATATTCATCGAGCGCCACATAACATGGCGCATTCACCAGACGCCTTCTCGTTGCTGCGCTCCTGCGAGGACGCAGGTGATACCGTTAAGACAGTCTCCTTGATAGCAACCATAGCCAAAAAACTCCAAAAAGTTTAATGATGAAAACCAGTGCAAGTATAGGCTAGGTATGCTAATCTTATGGCGAAATGGATCATATTGAAGAATATTTACGGCAAATTACCCAACAGCTTATCTCCATAGATCCATACCGAGTGATTCTATTTGGATCTGCGACCGAAACGGACTCTGACAATGCCGCTGATATTGATCTTCTAGTTGTTCTCGACAGAAATACTGTTTGTCAGAATTATGAAGAAAAAATGGAGAATAAACTGCTTGTTCGTAGAAGCATTTATGAACTTAGCAAGAAAATACCCATAGACTTAATCGTTTATACCAAGGCCGAGTACGCCATTATTAGACAAAATCCAAGTGCCTTTTTCAAAGAAATAGATCACAAAGGAAAAGTTCTGTATGAAAAGGCAGGCTGAAGCTTGGCTAAATAGTGCAAAAGATGACTTGCTCACAATTCAAGAAATAATAGATAATCCGCTGCTCACAAATATTATTGCATATCACGCGCAGCAAGCTATAGAAAAAAGCCTAAAAGCATTCATCGAAACCACTGCTGAAGATGTGCCGCGCATTCATAACTTGATTACATTGAGGGGAATAGTCGGTCGCAAACTAGAAATAGAAATTGATTCTAATTCTTTTGATCAAATAAATGAATTATATGTGGACTCCCGTTACCCGACGGATATTGGGTATCTACCTGAAGGGAAACCATCGATTGAAAAGGCAATGCTATTTCAAAAGACGGCGGAAGATATTTGCAGGCAGATTGAGCAAGCATTAAAAAAAATAAGAACGGTACCTT
>JABGPX010000630.1 GCA_018644745.1 Spirochaetales bacterium | reverse complement strand
CGCGTGCAAAGAGTCTGTGTGACATCGCAAAACTGCTCTCTCACCCCTAAACTGTTCGATGGCTCTGATTTGCTGAACCAGAGCAGCGGTACATATTCCCGAGTGTGATCGGTACCCTTGAATGTAGGATCGCAGCCATGATCGGCGGACACAATGAGGATATCTTCATCATCGAGCTGATTTATTATCTTCGGCAGGTAGCCGTCTATCTCCTCAACTGCCCGACAATAACCTTCCGGATCCCGCCGATGCCCGTAGGTCATGTCCGTGTCCACCAGGTTCACGAAAATGAAGGTGCTTTTCTCAGATTTATTGTCTAAAACCTCACTTGTCCGATTCAAGCACGCGGTATTCCCTTTGTCATGATGGCTCACATCGAGTCCCTGCTCACAAAATATATCCCCAATTTTACCAATACCGATAGTCTCCACATCTCCTTCCTGTAGATGATTGAGCAGCGTCGGATGAGGAGGAGGCATGCTGAAATCCTTCCTTCGCTCAGTCCGGGTAAACCCTTCCGCGGATCCTACAAATGGACGGGCTATAACTCTCGCTACCTGATATGGATCGCATAGCTCGCGGGCGATATCGCACATTTCATAGAGCTGGTCGATCGGAATTATCTCCTCATGGGCGGCGATTTGAAACACCGAATCACCCGAGGTATACACGATAGGGCTGCCGGTACGCAGATGTTCCTCTCCGAGTTCCTGGATGATAGCCGTGCCGGAAGCCGCGCAATTGCCCAAAGTCTGCCGACTGATTCGATCTTCAAATTCCGATAAAAGGGACTTTGGAAAGGACGGATATTCCGGAGGAAAAGTGGGGAACGCCTTCTTAAGCACCACGCCTGTCAGTTCCCAATGCCCTGTTGTCGTGTCTTTGCCGGGAGACCGTTCGGCCATGACGCCGAACGACGCGGCGGGCATTTCAACCGCGCCGCACCCGGGCAATTTATTTCCCAATATCATTGAAGCGTTTCCAAGACCGAGACGCTGCAGGTTCGTCCACTTAGCACCGGGAACTTGCTCGCAGATATGAAGAGCCGTATTCGCACCGCTGTCTCCGTAACGCCCGGCATCAGGCATCTCGCCAATGCCGAAACTGTCAATTATAAGTAATACCGCTCTCATGCTTTTTCCTCATTCGGTCGATCTTCAATACGGCTATGAATCAATTTCACCGGCTGCGGGGCTTCATCGGTAATATGCAGCGCCCCGCGAAATCTCGCGATAGCTTCCTCGAGGTTATCTAAAGCATTTACATGGAACACTGCTAGAAGATCTCCGCGGCTGACCGGTTCGCCAAGCCTTTTCTCCATCCAGATTCCGACAGCGGGATCGATGACATCGGATTTCTTCTGCCGCCCCGCACCCAAAAGCAATGCGCTGCGGCCGATATCCGCGGTATCGATACTACTAACAAATCCATTCCTCGGAGCGGTTACAGGTACCGTTTTCCCTGCCTTTGGAAGGAGGCTGGTATCTTCGAGAACTTTAGGGTCGCCATGCTGAGTCTCGATCATGCAGGCCATTCTTTCAAGACCGGCTCCGGAGGAAAGCGCCTCAAGGGCGAGCCGTCCTGCCGATTCGATACCCAATCCAGGATCGGAAAAAGAAATCATTTGCGCTGCGAGAGAAAGGGACACCGCTGTAAGGTCTCCGCCTCGATCACCACGCAGGACCTCAATAGCTTCAAGCACTTCCAGGGCATTTCCTACCGCGAGCCCCAGCGGCTGATTCATGTCGGTAACCAACGCCATCGTCCGCTTGCCCGAACGCGCGCCGATATCAACCATCGCTCGGGCCAATTCCTCGGCGGATTTCACATCGGCCATAAACGCGCCGCTTCCGGTCTTTACATCCAGGACAATCGCGTCGGCACCGGCGGCGAGTTTTTTGCTCATGATACTGGATGCGATAAGTGAAAGATTATCTACGGTTCCGGTGACATCCCGCAGGGCATACATTTTTTTATCCGCCGGAACCAGATGCCCGGTTTGTCCAATCACTGACAGACCACAACCATTAACCGCTTTTACAAACTCTTCCATCCCGAGGCTGATATCAAAACCTGGTATGGACTCGAGTTTGTCGAGGGTACCGCCGGTATGTCCGAGACCCCGACCGGACATTTTAGCAACCTTGCCGCCGCAGGCAGCAACAAGAGGAGCGACAATAAGTGTGGTGGTGTCTGCTACTCCTCCGGTACTATGCTTGTCGACTTTAATGCCGGAGATGGCAGACAGGTCGATCTGGTCGCCGGATTCGGCCATTGCCAGGGTGAGTTCATAGGTCTCCTCCTCACCCATCCCGGCAAACCAGACAGCCATGAGGAATGCGGATGCCTGATAGTCAGGAATCTCGTCATTTACATACCCATCGATAAAAAACCTGATTTCCGCCTGCGAAAGACTTTCCCCTCGTTTCTTTTTCTCAATAATCTCAAGTATTGTCATAATCAAAATATACCGTTTATTCCCGATTTCGGCGCTGCTTCTCCATATACATTTCCGTATCCGCGGCCTTTACCAAATCCGCCGCTTCACCCATTTTTTCAGGCTCATATTCAGCAAAACCACTGCTGAACCCATACTTGAAATCACTCTCGCTCATTCGCCCGATTATCTTCCGCGCCCGTTCAAGGCTGCAGTCCGGGAAGATCAATAGGAATTCATCTCCACCGAGCCTGGCCACAAAATCACTTTTTCGAACATAGACGCGAAATTCATCGGCCAATGCTCGAATAGCACGATCTCCCTCGGTGTGGCCAAATCGATCATTGATGGCTTTCAGTTTATCCATATCAATAAAACAAACGGTAAGAGGAGTCCTCCGGCTTTCAGCCTTCTGCATGAGACTATCCAGTATCTCCAGGCCTGCCCGTCGGTTGAGCAGCCCGGTTAACACATCGGTGCTTGCTTGTTCCTCAAGGCGCCGCTCGAAGTAGGCTTTTTCTTTGATCTCTTTCTCTAATTTTTTATTTAAGCTGGTTATCTGCTCGATTTGCTCGGATAGGTCATTTTTCCTTTTCTCCGCGAGCCGGCTCATAATGTATTCGCGGCGCATCAGTTTTTCTCGGCTAATCCCAACCACAACGATCACTATGAAAGCAATTGCTGGGTTAGAAAAAAAACTCAGCTCGATCGCCGAGACATCTCCAAATATCCAGAGAACAAAGAAAAGAAGGGATAGAGGAACGCCGAGGATATAGGGCAGAAATCGGCGCGCGCCGGCAGAAAATAAAAATACAGCGACAAATGCCGCGAGCATACCGCTGATAACTCCCATTTCCAGAAGATCCGAATATTGTGCATGAGTGAACGTCACATATGCAATGCCGGTCATCATACCTACGCACACAAGCAGGTTCATCGAATGCGCCGTAAGCACCAGCCGGGCATTCCTCTTCAAAGGTGAGTAGGCGAGAATGAGAAAAGCCAGCGGCGAAATTATCGCTGCAATCCTGAACTTCAGAAACTCAGGCGCAAATAAAACTAAAAAATCCTGAGCAATAAAAAGGCTGACAGCGGGGATACTGATCAAGCAGAATAAGCGGCCTTTTTGAAGAGTATTTTCCGCCTGATCGCTTAAATACCCTTCCCGGTAGGATTCCGGATATCCGGCCCAAAAACGGCGTGCTCCGCCAAATTGCGACTTATGCTCATGTTGAGATGTCATCCCGGTGAGTATACTATAGGGCGCATCGAAAAACCCACATTTTGTTGTGCCGACAGTATAATTTCCCGAATAAATAGGGGTTTTTCGTATGTGCTGCAGCTCAAACTAATAGTAAATAGAAAGACCTCATAGCCCTTATCAGGTTTCAAAGAGAATTACGTAAGGCATTTCGAACAACTGCCACTTCGACATCCCGCATATGCGAAAAACCGCGATTATTTACGGGTCTGCAATCAGTCAGATGCACAGAATGTGGGTTTTTAGATATGCCATTGAGATTAGGAGATCTCGGTAATCGACGCGCCGAGATCGGCAAGTTTCTCTTTTATATAGCTATATCCGCGCTTGACGTACTCAATTCCGCAAACTTTGCTTGTGCCCTGCGCTAGAAGGGCTGCCATCAAGTATGCGAACCCGGCGCGCAGATCCGGAATTTCTGTTTCCTTTGCCCGCAGTTCAGTAATTCCCTGGATAATGGCGCTGTGATCAAAATGATTATCTCTGTACCGGCATTGTTTTCGGCCAAGACAGCTTTTGTGAAGTTGAATGTTCGCATCCATGTCCAGCAACGCGTTTACATAACCAAAGCGGTTTTCATACACCGTCTCATGAACGATCGATATTCCTTTCACCTGGGTAAGCATTGTTACAAAAGGAGGCTGCCAATCGGTCATAAAACCCGGATGCACGTCGGTTTCGAGAATGACCGGTTTCAGCTCTTTTTCAAACCTAAAACGAATTCCCCTGCTGTCGATATCGAACACCCCTCCGGCCTTCCGGAGCATATTGAGAAAAGTGATCATGTGCTCCTGGTCTGCACCCTCAACAAAAACGTTGCCTCGGGTAGCAATCGCAAGACACGCAAAGGAGGCGGCTTCGATGCGGTCATTCACAACCCGATATGAGCATCCATGGAATTCTTGAACCCCATCAATTATCCAGGTTCTGAACTCATCCTGGTAGATAATCGCACCCATGGACTGTAGGAATCCGACAAGGTTCTGGATCTCCGGCTCTACAGCCGCGTTTTTAATGACTGTTCGACCTTCGGCGCCGACGGAAGCCAGGATTAGCTGCTCGGTTGCACCGACGCTGGGGTAATCGAGTTCGAATATAGATCCGATAAGCTGATCAACGGAAAAATGGAAAGTATTGTCTTCTTCAAGAACCGTTACGCCAAGAGTTTTCAAGCCATTAATGTGATAATCGATCGGCCGCTTTCCGAGATTGCAGCCGCCGACAGTTTGAAGATCGGCCTTACCGATGCGGTGGAGCATCGGCGCCACGAAAAGCACCGAGGATCTCATTGCGCCGCTATATTTCAAGGGTATTCGGTGTTCGGAAAGACCGCGGGAATCGATCTCTACGGCTGAATCGGTTACCCAAGAGTATCTGCAGCCGAGAGCCTCGCAGATATTCAATGTCTGCTCCACGTCTCTGATACGCGGCACGTTTTCAAGGACACACACATCATTGGCCAGCAATGAAGCGATTATTAGTTTTGTGGCTGCGTTTTTCGCGCCGGATACACGGACCTCACCGATGAGAGGTTTTCCGCCCACAATTTCGTAATATGACGCCAGGTTCATGCCGAGTTCTTCTCCTCATGTTCGCCCACTTATATCATAAATGCGGAATTTTACATAGTCGGACTGAATGCTTTCATATAGCCAATCCGGAGACCTACGCAGCCGTCAGCTAATCATTGCTTATTTTTGAAAATATGATAAATTCAGATCGTGCAGACACCAATAGCAATTGCCCCTCCGGAAATCACAGTTAGGTCAGAAATTGCTGCCTTTGAAAAAATTTCAATCTCCGAAATACGCAAAGTAGAACTACTAAACCGTCGCGACAGGAAGTATATCCTAAGTCTCGATCAGCTTATATCCATATTACGGAAAGTAAAAGACCAGTACAGCGCTGTACACATCAACGACATTCCTGTTAGTGAATACAGAACAGAATACTATGATACACCGAATTTCGGGATGTATCTTGATCATCAAAATGGCAAATTGAACCGGTATAAAATTAGAAGACGAACATACCTAGATACAGACAACTCTTTTCTCGAGGTAAAGTTCAAGAACAGCAAAAAAGTAACGGACAAAAAGAGAACGCTCTCCGGAGAAGCAAAACAGGGCCAATTCATAGAGGAACACTCGCCGTATATTTTTGATGCCCTGGAACAAAAGCTGGTAGTAGAGTATTCTCGTTTTACTCTGGTTGACAACAATATTTCTGAAAGAGTTACGATAGATATTAATTTGCGGTTCAGGAATGCGGTTCAAAAAAAGGCATACCCGGAACTGATGGTATTAGAGCTGAAGCAAAGCTTTGCCAACCGGAATTCTATAGCAGCCAAGGCGCTTCGGGATTTTCGAATTCGACCGATAGGCTTTAGTAAGTATTGCATGGGCGTTTTTGCTCTAAATAGCGATATCAAGCAGAACCTGATGAAAGAGAAATGGCGTGATCTTAACAAGTCTTTTAAGTAGCGAAATACTGCAATCCGGGAAATGTAATGGATAAAATTATTCTGTTTGGCGTCCCATTTTTTGAATCCTCTTCCTTTTTCCATTTATTGCTTAGATTCGTAATAGATATCATTTTTATTACGATCCTTATCCGAGGCATCTATTACCCAATAAACAAGAAGCGCAACTACCTGTTCACCTTCTTTATTTTCAATGTGTTGATTTTTTTTGTTGCCAGTTTACTCAGTGCTGTAAGATTGGAAACCGGATTTGCATTCGGATTATTTGCGGTCTTTTCTATAATCAGATACAGGACAAGGCAAATACCGATCAAGGAAATGACTTTCCTATTTATTTCGATTATTATCGCTACTATCAATTCAACCGTTACCATTCTTATAAGCTATAGTGAAATCATTTTCGCCAATGTAGCGATACTTGGCGTGAGTTTATTGATGGAGAAGCTCTGGCTAAAAAAATACATCGACAGCAAGTCAATATTGTATGAGAAAATCGAACTCATCGTTCCTGAGAAAAGAGAAGAACTTCTGGAAGATCTCAGGAAAAGAACAGGTTTGAATGTTGAGAGTTTTGAAGTTCGACGTATTAATCTGCTTCGGGACACCGCCCGTATTCGGATTTTCTACAAGAGCGAATAGAAATAGGCTTACTTTCCTCGTGTTGAGACCCTCATGCCGGTTTTCCAGACCAGCTGAACAACAGGCTGCTCATAAATCAGTTCATATGATTTTGTATACCTGATTCCGGCATCTAAAAATAGTTTTACTTCATCTGAAATATACATCTGATTCGCGGCTATGAGTTCATGCTGCCAGTAACCGATATCAGAAAGGGTAGGAAGCAGCATGGAATAGCACAGAGAAGTCGTAGTGCTATTGTCCGCAAGCGGATAGGAAATGCCGGCCGTAGCGGAGGC
>JABGPX010000628.1 GCA_018644745.1 Spirochaetales bacterium | reverse complement strand
GCGGGGAACAATATCCAGATATCACTTACCGCGGAAGATTTCGCCGCGGCGGCCACGCCCGTTCAAATCACCGTCGACGTCGTACCCTATATCTCGAGGCTCGACAGCTATCTTACGGCGGCGTTCTCAAGCGCCTTTAACAGATCCGCTCTGGGCACATATCCTGTACTCGTCGATTCGGTCAACGCAGCATATGAAACGATCAATGTCGTCGGCTACAATCTTAATCCTGTGGGAACAGGCGCGGACAGCGACGCGAGAATCAGCAAAGACACCGACGGTATTGATCTGGCAGTAAAAAAGGGGACCGGCCTGCCATGGTCCAACGTCGCAGCGGATTTCACCAGCCTCGATGTCGAACTCAATACCGACGGATCGGGTTATCTGAATATCCTGGTAAACGGGATTCCAACTATCAACAATATTAATGACGACAGCAGCAACGCTGAAGGTGATTTCATAAATCCCAACCTTAGGGACAATCGGTATCTGGCTGTGTGGGACATAAACAAACTACGGCAGACCGTCGCAACCGCGAACAA
This sequence comes from Spirochaetales bacterium, assembly GCA_018644745.1. Next base: position 6,619 of record JABGPX010000628.1, on the reverse strand, counting down.
CGCGGTATACCCTTCAATGGCGCTCAACGGCGACACACCGGTATTCGCATACGTGAACAACGCGGCCGGCTACGGACGCGCGAGGTACTGGGACGGCGCCGTCGAAAAGCAAATCTACGACAACTGGGACCTCTTTACCTATTCTGCCATCGATATCAACTCAAACGGAAACCATGGCGTGCTCTTCGACATAAACGTGGTAAACGGTAACTACGGCGACTATAATTCCGGTAACTACGGCGGAATTCTCACTTCGTTCTACTACGACGTTCCGGCACACACCTGGTATCCGGGCTCACGCTATTTCCAGGATAATCATATCTGGCTCGATAACCTCGTGGATGCATCGGCGACCACGACCGCGGTGCTGGACCGCTATCAGTATCCCGACCTCCACTTCAACAGCGCGGGTACGACAGCAGAAAGTTATGTATTCTACACTGTTTATGACCGCATGGAGGATGAAATTCGCTTCAGATTCTACCGTGTCGGCACGACAGCTGGAATCGCGGCGACCACCGGTGGTCAGATCAACAACGCCGGTACCGCGCTTTACACCGACCTCGAGCAATACAATCGGACCGACATATTCCCGGCCTATGACGGCAACAACGACGACAACGCCCGATTCATCAGCAGCAACACGACGGGGAAAAATCCGGCGGGAGTACACACGATAGAAACCGTAAACACAGGCGAGTTTTCCGCGGTAGCTTCCACAGCCGACGCCAGTGCGGCGCTAGTAGTCTGGCAGGACGCTTCCGGCACAGGTAACCTCCGGCTGAAGTATAACTACAGCGTCGCGGTCCCCAGAAGTTTCGCTCCTGGAGGCTGGCTTACCATGGGCGGCAGCGAGATAATCGCGAGCAATCTCGGCGGAGAGTATGTGGACATGGCCATCGACGGAAGCGACAATATCCACATAGCCTACTACGACAACAACAACGGTGACTTACGGTACATCTATATACCTGTAACAGACTTCTCGACCGGAAGTTTCGGGACCGTTACCGACGTGAGAGTCGACAGCTATTTCGATGTCGGTGAAAAGCTGCATATCGAAGTCTCCGGCGCGGGAGTACCGTACATCGCCTATAAAGGAATAAACAGAACCGGGCGTGTCGCATGGCTTGCCGGATCACTTGGTGACGGAACCAATGCCTCGGATGAGTTCACCGGTACCTGGGAAATACAAACACTGCCGACGGAAATAGACAGCTCCGACTCCAACAGATTTAGCATCGGCATTGACACTAATGACCTTCCTGTTGCCGGGTACACTAACGGGGGACTGGAATACATCCGGCTACTGCCGGAATTGGCTGATTAGCAGCATGTTTCTCCCGCTTGATAGCTACACCTCGAGCCATATTGACTGCCTGGATCCTTAGGTCTCTCTGAAACCGACATATTACGGGCTTCATGGTACGATGAGCCATGGACCAGAGGTTTGTTGATAAAGCAAGAGCCTTTCTCCGGCAAAAGGAAGAAGATCAAAAAGCCCGGAATTCCGCTCTATTCCGCCGGGCGGAAGAAGATTTTAAGCGTATAACAAAAAAAATTATATCCTCGGACAGCGTTCAGAAGATTTTTTTTACCTTTTTAAGCTTGCCTCTAGTGAAACCAGTTTTTCGCTGGACATAATAGAACTAGAGAAAATACCACCTAAAACTGCGGAACGAATAAGAAGAACAGGGCGGTTAATTTATGAACGCGAAAGCAAATGAGCTAGTCAGTATTATTTCGGAGCGAATAGATTCTTTAACATCAATTTATGAAGAACTCGCACAGGCTTATGCAGAGGACATTCCTGCGTTGGGACAGACAAGCAGATCGGCGTTGATAATTGCCGGTTTACTTGAAAACTATTATACCTGTGCTGAAACGGCATGGCTTCGTATTTCACAGTATTTTGAAAACAATCTGGATCCTGAGAAATGGCACACCAGCCTTCTTGAAAAAATGGTGTTAGCTATAAAAGATATCCGCCCGGCAGCGGTTTCAAAGGAAAACTACAATCATCTACTCGAGCTTATGAGATTCAGAGATATTAAACGATATTACTTTCAAATCGATTATGATTGGGACAAGCTGAAATATCTGACAGCATTGCTTCACAAGGCCCACCCTATGGTTATTTCAGATACTGAACATTTTAAGTCATTTTTGCTGCAGCTTTTACAGGAGTAATGGGGCATTTTCACCGGTTGAAAAAAGATTCCTTGAGGGGGAATGCTCAGTGAGCTCCGCATTCTTGAGTGGGTCGGTAAAAATCCCGAAGTTTATGACACTCGTAGTCGGCGTGTATGCCCTCACGACGCGAGATCCTGATCGGCACGCCATCGATGCTTATTACTGATCACTATCACTACTTCGAGAATAGCGGAGAGAACTATCACGTCGATATCGCCGTCTACGATTTCATTCGGGGGCATGAGAACGACAGCTGGGTGACAACGCAGTTCGAACAGGAGCCGATTCACCCGCTTATGCATACGTCTCCCAATCAGGAGCGGTCACGGCAGCGTCTTGACTAATTGGTTGAAATAGTATAACTGTTATACATAAATGCGTTTCAAATTTGACAGCCGAAAAAGTGAGTGTTTGCGTAATAACTTGAAACGCGGGATCGGATTCGAGGAAGCCCAAGAAATCTTTTTTCATCCGTACTATGAAGACTGTCGATCCGATGATCCGGAGCAATTCAGAGTAATAGGATGGGTAACTGGACAGCTCTATTCTCTTATCTACGAGGTCCGTGAAGATGGAGAAGGCGAATATTATCATCAGGTGACACTATGGAAGTCAACAAAAGAGGAGCAAATACTTTATGAAGAAAATAGCTAATAGACCTACCGCCGACGAAATTGCAGGCATGGCGGAGCGTGGCGAAAACGTGTCAAAGTATTTCACAAATAGAGGGGTAATGAAGCAACCGGTGCAACGAGTAAATGTAGATTTCGCAGTCGAGATGCTCCACGAACTCGATGTGGTAGCCTCAGAACTCAATATTAGTCGGCAAGCGGTCATCAAATCTTATCTTCGGCAAGCCCTAGATCAGCACAATTTAGCAAAAAGCAAAGTCGGCTAACAAAAGCAATGCTGTCTGACGGTATCTGCGCGGGCACCATATAATCTCTTACGTTTTTCTGGCACAACCTGTTTCGTAAGGGGATCATCTCCTAAACTAGTAGCCCTTCCGTAGGTCTCTCTTTCTCGCGGTTTGTACAACTGTAGATGGAGGTGTTTGGCGTAGTTGGTGAAATCCTTATCTGCAGTAAATACAGGAGTTGAATGTCTTCTTGAAACGGCGCATATCAGGAAGTCGGTGTGAGAGCCTTGCCCGCCCTTTGTGCATCTTCAAGCAATCTTTGATCAATTGCCAAATTCGTTGCCATACTTTTGCCTCCGGCTACACATGGCTTTACACTTCTTGATGTGTGAGTCAATCGGTCTCGAGCCATATTGACTGCTCCGGCTGACCTTGCTAAGCTGATGGTCTGACCAGCTGCTATGTAGCGGCACAGAGGAGTTGGATATGAGCGTTCAAATACAGTTTTTTGGTGTAGCAGGGTACAAGATTACCACTGAGTCCGGCAAGGTTATTGTGATTGATCCATTCCTCGAGCAAAACCCTTATTGTAAGACAACCGTCGAGGATCTGGGGCGGGTCGATCTCCTTCTCATCACTCACAATGCATTTGACCACTTTGGCGATGCACCCGAAGTTATCAAGGCATACAATCCGGTTGTCGTGTGCGCCCTTGATGTTCAGCACAACCTCACAAAGTATTTCGGCATAGACGCGGATTGTATCCGTCCGACTATTTGGGGCATGGTTTTAGAAATCGACGGAATTACCATCAGGCCCGTGGAAAGCCATCACTGGTCATTTGCCAAGAAAGACGACGGAGCTTTCCTCTCCGGACCTGCTATGGGGTTTATCGTGGATGTCGGCGGCGGCAAGTCGGTGTATCATCCGGGAGACACTGCACTTTTCTCAGACATGAAGCTGATTGGCGAGTTTTACAAACCCTCTATTGGTCTCATTCATGTCTCTCTACCCAGCGAAGAGGGAGTAGGCATGCCCCATGCCGAATGTTACAAGACCGGTGAATTGACGCCGGCAGAAGCGCTTCTGGCCAGTGAATGGCTGGGAATCAACACGCTGATTGCATCACACTATGTGGATCACGAGTGTGATGACGTAAAGGAACTCCTGACGTTGGTTGAAGAGCGAAAGAAGTCGGCGGCCTGGTGTCCCGACGTAATTGTCATGAAGAACGACCAGACGATCGAACTGTAGGTGACGGAGGAACTATGAAGCTCTCAGTAGAGGCGATACTGGATGTCGCGCAGAGGATAGAACAGAATGCCGCCGTTTACTACGGCAAGGCGGCGGAGAGATTTCCAGAATTCGCGGATGTGATGGGCCAACTCCAGGTTATGGAAGTTCAGCATGAGCAGAAATTCATGAAAATGCAGAACAATTTGGAAGAGGAGTTCCGGTCAAAAATGCCCGCAGACCCCTTTGGGGAATTGGAATCCTACATCCAGGCGTTTGCAGATACATCGGGCGGAGAGGGACGTCCTGCGGAGCCGGCGAAGTGGGACGGAAGCGAATCTGTTCAGGATATGCTGGCCCGTTCGGTTGAGCTGGAGACCGAGTCAGTGAAGTTCTATGAGTCAATTGGAAAGGCTCTTGTGGGCGCGAGCGGAGCAGAACATCTTGCCGAAATTATTAAAGAAGAGCTGGACCATGTGGAGATACTCAAACGTCTTCTGGCCACGCACGCAGGATAGGGGAGTTACATGAAAAAAACTGTACCTAAGGAAGTTCTGGAGAAGTTTGATTGTTACACGCCGCTGGAGGCGCCGGAGGGAATGTCCGAAAAGGACCAGATTCTGCTTTTTCGGAGAATGCGGCGGATCCGCGAGTTTGATACTCAGGTGAAAGATCTGTGGATGGAAAATAAAATCTACGGCCTTGCCCACTCATACGTCGGAGCCGAGGCAATTGCCACCGGAGCATGCCACGCCCTTGAGCCGACAGATGCCATTACCAGTACGCATCGAGGCCACGGTCACGTAATTGCGAAGGGCGGCGACATCAATAAGATGATGGCCGAGCTCTTTGGGAAGTACGAAGGATACAACCATGGCAAGGGCGGGTCCATGCACATCGCGGATGTTAAAAACGGTATGCTTGGTGCCACCGGCATTGTGGGCAGCGGCATGCCCCTTGCGGTTGGCTCGGCTCTCGCGGCCGAGCGCCTCGGTAACGGCAAAGTTACGATCTGTTTTCACGGTGACGGCGGAAGCAACCAGGGTGTATGGCATGAGTCGGTGAACATGGCCGCCGCGTGGAATCTTCCGGTCATATTTGTCATAGAAAATAACCAGATGGCCATAGGCACCGAACTTGGTGTGGTCACAAAGATGACCGATCTCTACAAACGAGCCGATGCCTATGGCATCCCCGGTTTTCTTGCCGATGGATTCAACGTCTTTGCCGTTTATGATGCGGTGAAGAAATCCGTGGATAGGGCAAGGAACGGCGACGGCCCGTCAATTGTTGAGGCCCGACATCTCCGGCTGCTTGGACATTTTGTGGCGGATGACCAATGGTACCGCGACCTTGAAGCGGTTGAGCCGTTCTGGCTTCTGGATCCCATCGTAAGGATGCGGGCTCACCTGACCGAAAGTGGTATTCTGGATGTTGATAATCTCAAGAAGATAGAAGATGAGATCGTGGCTGAAATAGCCGCTTCAATTGTCTATGCCTCGGAGGAGTGCACGGTGCCGCCATTGGACTCGCTGTACACCAACATCTACGCGAACGACGAGATCATAGATTGAGTATGGTTCTGAAGAAGGAATCGATATGAGAACAATAACTGCACGAGAAGCACTGAATGAAGCAATGGCTCAGGAAATGGAGCGCGACGAAACGGTGCTGTTGCTGGGATGTGATGTCGCGGTTCGCGGCAATCCTTTTGGGGTGAGCCGGGGGCTGCTTCAGAAGTTTGGGCCGAGACGGATTATGGATACTCCAATTTCAGAGGCCGGGTTCACGGGTATTGGGATAGGGGCCGCGGCAATGGGTCTGCGCCCCATTGTTGAGATTCTCTATTCGGATTGGATCACTCTGGCCATGGACCAGATTGTCAACATGGCCGCCAAAATGCGCTATATGTTTGGCGGCAATATTGAGATGCCTCTGGTCATTCGGGCGCCTTTTGGGGCCGGAGGCGGGAGCGCAGCACAGCATTCCCAGTCATTTGAGGCATGGTTCAACAATGTGCCTGGACTCAAGGTGATTGCTCCGGCAACTGCTTACGACCTGAAGGGCATGCTGACAACAGCCATTCGTGACAATAATCCTGTAATCTTTTTTGAACACAAACGAGCCTATCAGCTCAAAGACGAAGTTCCCGAGGAGCAATACACCGTTCCCTTTGGCCAAGCGGCCATACGAAGGGAAGGCACGGATGTATCCATTGTCAGTTACTCCATGATGGCGTTTCGAGCACAGGAAGCAGCGGAGGAACTGGCTAAAGAGGGCATCAGCTGCGAAGTGATCGATCTTAGATCCCTCGTTCCGCTGGACTACGATACG
>JABGPX010000200.1 GCA_018644745.1 Spirochaetales bacterium | reverse complement strand
GTTCGTTCTTTCAATTTTTGCGGCGTTAAGTGAATTGGAGCGCGATACGATTAGAGAACGGCAAAAGGAAGGCATAGAAGCGGCAAGACGGCGAGGCAAACACCTTGGCCGCCCACGGATCATTGAGCCGGACAATTGGGCGGCAGTCTATGAAAAATGGAAATCCGGTATGATCCCGGCGGTTGGTGCCATGAAAACACTCGACCTATCGAAGGCTACATTTTACCGGCTGGGCAAACGACATGAGGAAGGAAATTAGGATGTCCAGAATAATCCTAAAAATCGCAACCGTAGCTAATATTCACTTCAGACTGGCATGAACTGGAAAACGAACTATACTGCCAAATATGCCCCAGATAATCATTCTCAGTACATTAAGTCGAGAGTTTACGCGCATACGCGAATGCAGGTTCTCTCCATCGATTTCGCCATGATTTATGGCATTTCGAATATTGTAGAGTCTTTTATCTTCATTTTCATGATCAAAGCAATCATCGATATAATTGCTTGCAACTGTTTCACTAAAACAGGTTCTTATGGCATGTTTGGCCTTTCCTACAAATCCCGGGTTCACAATCTCCGTATAGCATTTCTGAATATCAGCCGGAGTTAATACACCTTTCCTTTCATTAATGAAAGTGGTTATTTGGGCATGTTTTTCAGCTTTCAATAGCTTCTCTTGAGGTTTTAACAAACAAATCACATCTACAAGACATTCGAAGGCATTCCAATATGAAGCATAGCTACGCAATAAATCTTCTCGATGGGCATCCATTAAGAGATTCCCTGGTACTCTTATCCAGTAAAGAGCAGCATTAACCTTTTTCCGTATATCATCACGCAGCTTTAAGACTTCAGATATTGTTGATTCGATGCTTTCATCTGTAAAAAAAGAATCAACTATCCCAATACCGCTTCCGCTGCCATGTATTACATGTGACCACCATCTACACGGCGAGTTTCCGAATGTCACTAATGTTCTTGCACCTACAAATATGTTTACTCGTTTTATAGCATCTTCAAGTGCGTCAACACTTATTTCCGATAGTTTTACTTTAGCCTTTAAGACACACCGGGCATCTCTGACTACCGTTTTTTCCATATTCGTGGAACTAATTAAAATCCCAAGTGATTCAATATTTATATCTTTATCGGGGGGCTTGAAGTCCCCATAGATCAATATCTGCAAATCATCACCCCATGCGTCCGGCCACTTGTTAACAATGTGTTCCAACCAAACTTTCTCATAAACTTCCATGACATCTGTGCCACCTTCAACCACCTCGTCAACTTGCGAAGCCTCAGGATTACTCCTGTCGGTTGGCGTATTAGATTTTCCGCTCATAACTTATCACCTCGAAACAATTCTATTCTCGCACAATGATTTTAACTCATTTCTTCCGTTTGATCACAAGGCAGGTAAATGCACAAAAAACAACCCAGAAGATCGTCGCGACGGCGTTTTCTCAGGCCAGGTGATGCTTGGACACCCCCGGAATTCCCGCCTAATATATCAATAACCAAATTTACATTCCGCCAAGTACATAATACAAATAATTTTTTTTTGCGATTTATCTTGAATTCAATTGCGCTATGTGAAATAATATTTGCGAGTGGGACGGGAATATTGGGTTCGTATATGCACGCGAATAGGGCGATATTCCGGGAGATGGCAGGCATGCCAGGGGCTCCCTGTCCCTCTTATAATTTTTAATGACTCAAAAAACTCACGGGGCGAAGACCGCCCCAAATAGGTGGAAAGGAATGACATCCGAAAACCTCCGCGAAAAATGTGAGCTGCTGGAAAGAGAAAACGCAGAATTGAAAGCCGACAAAGCCACGGCTCCGGACTTCGGAGATCCCGGTTCTGTGGTGCGCTGGCATGGAGAAAATATACTTCGATATTTGGCAATGATGAAAAAGGAAAAAGCCAGTTCTCGACTTCGACTTTTGAATAGTTCAATTGATTCGTGGAGCCGTGCATCGAGGCTTGCTCATGATAGTTCCGAGATTGAGACATTGAAAAATGAGCTTAGCGAGCTGCGGGACATGATAATGACCGGGCCGCAGGCGGTGGTAAAATGATTAAAGAAATCAGAGATGGAAAAGTTAATTATATCTATGAAAACAAATTTGACCGGATCGTTTGGGATAGAATTCTGTCGATCGGTAATTTCTTTTACTGGCGGCGGCGATATCGGAAGTTTCGCAATTCTGCGAAGTGTCGCTTTTGTTCGATTAAAAATGATTGCTACGAGCGCAATCATCGGACGCCCGGGGATTGTCCATGAAAAACGAAATCGATGGAATTCGCAGAGACATAACGCAGTTGAAAAACCAGATCGGAGAAAGCCGTCCAATCCTTGCCCGTGGTTATGATGCCAACAGCAACCAGGTGCAGATTTATACAGCCACCGGCACACCGACACAGGAAATCAAAGAAGGTTTTTATTTTGATTTTATCGATAAAATGTTACCTGCCTTTTTCAGTAAAAAACGATACGGGGTCATACTTTCTGGTAGATCTGCTGGAAAGAGCCATGGGGCAGCGCGTTGGATTCTAATGAAATCATTAACAGAAGCCTGCCGGATTTTAATAGCCAGAGAAACGCTTATTTCACTCTCAGAAAGCATGTATTCACTACTCTGCCTTTTAATCCGTAATGATGATTATCTCTCCGAATGTTTCGAGATATTTCAGAACAAAATTACATGCGTCCTCAACGGATCGGAAATCTTGTTCAAAGGTTTACGCAGGGACAGAGTCGAGAACTCAATAAAAAGCATTGAGGGGATTCGCTATTGTTTAGTGGAAGAGTCCCAAACAATAAGTAAGGTTTCATTGCAGATACTTCGACCGTCTATCCGTGATGAAGGTAGTCGGATCATATTTCTGATTAATCCCAGATATGCGGATGATGCGGTTTTCCAGGAGTTTGTAAATGCTGGATGATGTTGAACTTGTCAGACTTACGTATCGAGATAATTGTTGGTGTCCGGATGTGATGACCGCCGAGGCTACCCGTGACTTCGACCGCGACCCAATTACAGCAGCAAGCATATGGAATGGGGATTTATGGAAAACCACGGACGAAATAATATTTCACAATTTCGTGACTGAAGACTTTGATATCGATGAGGTAATCGAAGAGCTGAAATCAGCCGTCCATGTCGGGCATTCCGGCTTCCGGAAGGATCAGCGAGAACGGCGGTTCCGGCAATACCAGAAAATCGAAAACAGTTTTTTTTGTGGATTCGACCACGGATGGGTTGATCCATGCGCGGGTATCGAGCTTTATTTTGACGAAAAGAATAAACGCATTTTCGCAATTAACGAGCTGTATCAAAGAAAACTGAAACTTACCGAAATCGGGAAACGGCTAAAGGAATGCATACCGCGAACGGGTGAAGGTTGGCCCGTACAAGTGGATAATGCGAGACCTGATGTCATAGACCATTTACGAGATTGCGCTATCAACGCGCAATCATGTAAAAAGATCCAGATAAAGGAGCGTATCGACGCTCTTCAAACATATTTGATCGTAGTGCATCCACGGTGTGAAAACTTGCTCATGGAGCTAAGTAGTTACCGATGGCAAAAGGACAGAAACGACGCCATATTGCCGGTTCCAATCGATGAACAAAATCACATTTTGGACAGCATATCATATGCTCTATCGGGCGAGCTTGTGTACGGCAAAACAGGGTACCGGACATTCAAAAACGATCCATATCTATAGGGAGGGAAGATGAAATATTTAGATTTAGAGGACAAAATTATTCAACGCCTTGCACGGCATTCAACCGTAATAGCCGGAGATGCGGTGTACACCATGACGGCTCCGAGGAATCCGCAGGGCGCGGAAATTTCTGCGCATCTTAAGGCGGAGCGTGTTGTCAATTCGCCGGATCTCGAATCTGCAATGGCCGACGTCGAAGCAGCGGAAGGCAAAATTCGTAGAATCAACCTCAACAATCTGAGTTCACAGGAGAAACGCAATTTTGAATCATCCGTTTTCTCCGAGTTGATCAAAAGCGTAGAAACCCGCCGAATAAAAAGAGTCCGGGAAATTTCAAAGAAAATCGATGAGCGAAAAGCAAAACACGCCATTGAAACGCCGATCGGCACCGCAACGCGCCAATTGTTGGCACTCGAAGAATCCAAATTGCGCCACTCCCGCATAATGGAGTCCGAGGCAATGAGCATCCTAAATGGATTCGAGAGGCGGGGCTACGGTCGCGCAGATCTACTTGTACTTGGCGCAATCAGTGACCGCACAAACGCGAAGGCAGCCGAAGTCCGGGAGACGATACCGGCGCACCTGGCCGACGCGGACGGCGTGAAGATTATTAAGGAACTTGAACAATTAGTCAGTTTGAAGCCCGGCGAGATTCCATATTACTTCGCTGGTTCAGACTCGCACCAGGTTGTCCACGTCGCGGATCTCCTTGGCGACACTTCGCCAACGATCCAGGATATCGCCAGTTAAATAGTTTTTTTGGCTATAGCCATGGCCATGTTTCCTTTGCCGGCGCGGGTCAACGATTCGTGCCGGCTTTTTAATTGCCCTCTACCCTTTAGGCCGTTAGAGCCTTCGCATGCATTTTCTAAATCCTATAAATGATACCATTCTATTTCCGAATCGCGTGGTGACGATCTATGACATATAAATAGATAAATTGGATTTATACCTAAATTCCATTGTGCCTAAGTGTGACCAAAGTGTGACCGTTTTCGATGATACTACCTGATACGCCCAAAACCACTTGATCGCAATCGATTGACATAAGTATTTTCGTCAAATACAATTAGCAACGTTTTGATACGAAAAAGCACGACACGCATGTGACGCAGATAGCGACTGAAAATCCTCGTGTCAACAGTTCGATTCTGTTCGGCGGCACGAAAGAGCCGTCTGCGATCTTAGCAGGCGGTTTTTTTTATTTGCAAATCATGTATCATGAGCACAACATGGGGCACATCGAAAAACCCACATTTTGTTCTGCCGACAGAATGGTTTCGCTTATAAAATCGGGGTTTTTCGCATGTGTGCTGGTCAAAGCAGCGGTACATAGAGGTGCCCGATACTGAAAGGTTACGGAGTCGGTTATGAAAAATCTTATTGGTGTTGTTCTATTGATTCTTCTTCTTTTTCTCCCTGTAGCAATTACCGCGGAAACAAATACGGGTGACGCGGTTTGGGAATCGACCTATGAGACCTGGGATTTTGCGATATCGCTGTCCGGTGGTCTCAGCTACGGATTTAAGCCTGCTGCTATGCCGGCCCTGGATCTCATCGTCGCCAGCTACCGTATTGAGGACTTTGTCCCCTTGGATCTCGGTGTCTCTCTTCGCAGCCTTATCACCAAATTTGAGAACAAAGACACCGTAGATCCTTCCGGATGGATTCATATAGGTATCGGTGCTCTTGGGATAATTCATCTTTCATTTGACAATCTCCAGGCACACACCCTGCCATTTCTAGAAAATTTCGATTTTTACGCGGGTTTCGGCCCAGTTTATGACATCATTTCCCATTCCGGTCCCTATGAGATCTCACCTCCCCCAATCCCATCCAACAGTATCGGCTTCACCACCGCCGCCGGGATTAGATATTTCCTGCTGCCGTGGCTTGCCGCCCATTTTGAGATTTTTAACTGGTCCTTTAGTCCGGGATTGAGCACGGGCCTGACATTCAATTTCTGATACGCGCGTAGCGGCGCGCGCAGCGACGCGCGCAGAGGTGAGCGGAGCCGCTTTCGACAGGAGGTCGTTATGAAATATGCCGATTTTATGAGTTCCTTATCATCAGATGCCCCGCCGGCGGATATCAGCCGAGAATCCACGGCTCTTTGGTTAGAAAAAAACGGGGATTGGGATGAGGCCCATACCATTGTACAAGACATACCCCAGGCACTGGGCAGCGCGGTCCATGCATATCTGCACAGAAAAGAGGGCGATCTTGGGAACGCAGGATACTGGTATCGAAGGGCGGGACGGGCCGAGTTCTCCGGCAGCTTAGATGAAGAATGGGATTCCCTTGTGAAAGAAATCTTCGGCTAGACAGCCACGGCAGTATCCAAACCAATACGATCCATTTACGATGGATCTATCCCGAGTTAGAGCGACTCTGCGGAGTACATCATGAATAGCGATACCATTTACCGGGCTCTGATCATATCAATATTCACGTCGGCTGCCCTCTCTTTTATCCTGCTGGTTTTCATCAAGGCACCGTACGGTCGTTATATGCGGCAGGGATGGGGACCGAGTATTTCGGCTCGTAAAGCCTGGATAGTAATGGAAGCACCCGCGGTAATCATCATTATAGTCCTGTTTATTACCTCTGAGCAGAGAAGCCTTCCGCCTTTCATATTCCTTCTTCTCTGGCAGGTGCACTATATGTACCGCACCTTTCTCTATCCGCTGCTTATGAAAGGAGGCACCAAAGCGTTCCCAATTCTCCTGGTGCTTATCGCTCTTTTTTTCAATTCTGCAAACGGGTATGTAAATGGGTGGTCTCTATTTCACAGAGGGATTCTTTACGAGATGTCCTGGTTTGCTGATCCCCGATTTATAACGGGTATCGCCCTTTTTATAGCCGGCCTCATTATTCATATCCACAGCGACCGCACCCTTCGACTCCTGCGCAGGCAGACAGAGAGAGGATACAAGATCCCCATGGGAGGGATGTACCGCTTTGTGTCGGCTCCAAATTACCTCGGTGAGATCGTACAGTGGTGCGGATGGGCGCTTGCGACCTGGTCGACGGCTGGTCTTGCGTTTGCGGTTTTCACCATCGCCAATCTACTCCCAAGGGGTATTTCACATCACCGCTGGTATAACGATACCTTTCAAAATTACCCGAAGGAACGAAAAGCAGTTATTCCGCTGGTCTTGTAATAACCGGACATTATTCCTCCAGCCACTGAATTGTATCAAGAAGAGACTCTTTTGCCGAACGAGGCGCATAACCAAGCCGCTCTTTTGCCAATTCGCCGCTCACACGCACACCTAATGTGAGGATTTTCAAGGATTTTCTTGTGTAGCGGGGCTGCCTGCCAAGAATGCGGTTAGTAACTTCCGCGAGCAATCCAATAAGAGAAGTGAGCTTTACCGGAATAATAATCGCAGGAGGCTTCCTCCCGGTAATATTGCTGAGTAACGTGAATAGATCTTTCACTGTGATATAGGCCCCGGGCAGAAGGAAT
>JABGPX010000623.1 GCA_018644745.1 Spirochaetales bacterium | reverse complement strand
AGAATGAAGACCGCCGATAACCGGCAATTCGCTGCCGGAGAGCATAGCGTCCAGCTTTCCGAGCAAGCGATGGCGACAAATGAACACAATGGCTCGAGCTATACATCAGCTCCACTATGAGTTACAGAACTCGCATATCAACCGGCTTACCGACCTATCCGAAAAAGCGCATAGCGCAAATGCTTCCACGTAATAGATAACTTATTTGACTTGGCGGTTTATCGATGATACTCTTACGTACCACGTCACCAAAAAAAAGCCATGTATGATGTATTAATCGTAGAGGACGAACCCAAAATACGAAACTCGCTCCTTGATCAAGTTCCTTGGAAGTCGTTAGGCTCTTTCAACATACGCAGCGCCGCAAATGGTGCTAAAGCCATAGAAGAAATCGACGAAAAGCCTCCGGACATACTGTTAACCGATATACGAATGCCGGGTAAAAATGGACTCGAGGTAGCGGAGCTACTACTAGAGAAAAAACCTGAGGTGCGCATTATTATCATGAGCGGATATCAGGAGCCGGAGTATTTCAAAAAAGCGATTCATTTACATGCGGTCGATTACATTATCAAGCCGGTACGGAAAACGGAGTTGCTTACTGCAATCCGAAACGCCTGCGCGGCACTTGATAAGGACACGGTTCAACATACGATTTCGGAGCTATTTGCGGACGAAGAGGAAACGCTACTAGATTCGCTTCTGCGCAAGTTACTAATATCTGGCAACTCAACGGATACTATACTATCTCGCCTTGACTGCATGAACATAGACGTTAATGTTCCGAGTACGGCCGTTGCACTTGTAGGAAAGGGGGCGGCACTGGAGTCGGCTGTAAATAGAATAAAATGGCTGAATCCTTTTGCAGGAAGCGGTAGTACGCTCTTTCATATTTTCCGCTGGAAAACAGAAGTATTATTTCTTCTCCTGCAGATAACGGAAAATCCGGACGGCGATTGTATCCGGGTGATCACCGACCGGATAGGTATACTGATTTCCGACCTCGATGTCCGGGTTGTTTGTGCACCGGGGTATCAGCCTGAGCGAAACCTTCGTCTGCTCCACCGGCAGACAGACGCAATTCGAAACCAGTTGGAAATCCAGGAGCACCTGACCGAGAATGCCGAAAATGAGATTATTCGAACTATCAAAGAGATTTGCGGCAGGATTTTTTTTGATCATTCGCGGGGGATCGAAGCAATTGCATCTGATATGGAACGCAACCCTTCGTATCTCTGTACCGTTTTCAAGCAACATACCGGCATTACGATTAACCAATACATGACGATTCTGAGAATCGAGGAGGCAAAACGGCTAATGCGGGAAAGCTCGCTTTCGTTGCAGGATATCGCTGAGGAATCCGGTTTTGCGTCAGAGAATTATCTTGCCCGCGTGTTCAAGAAGTATGAAGGGTGCACTCCATCACACTATCGCTCGAACCTATAGAAGGCTCGGCGTATATAGAAAAATACTAATACCGACCGGAATCATATTGATAATAGGTTTTCTGTTTCAATCATTTTGGTCGTATAACGATACGTATAGAACGGCCCGCGATCAGGCAATCGCTATCGTGAGTGTCCAATTGGAGAACGCATCGCTCCAATTTAGCCGCATACTGTCGAATGCGGAAATCAGCGTAACCACTATAGCTAATATGGTGGCTCATCAGGGAATCAAAAAACCACCGGATGTGGTAACGCCGTTGATGCGGTACGATCGATACAGGACGCTTAAGGACGCGTTGATTTCCTTTGAGCTTGCTGACGAGAACGTCCGTAGAATTCGCTATTATCTGCTGCAGTCCGACGGTATATTCACCGACAAAATGCATCTCTTCCCGATCGACAATATGCCCCCCGAGCTGAGTGGTTTTGCATCCGACGATCCGAAACCCGTGTGGACGTACAGCTACATACAAGACTTCGACGGAAGCGCGGAACACATCATTTCTTGTGTAAAGCTCGTGCGATCTGGCCGGCCATCTCCTTCGACGCTGGGCAAGCTTGCCTATGACATTCGAACTCGCAATTTCCGGGATCTGTTTACAGTTTCCAGTATCGGCCCCGCCAGGTTATGGTTCTCGATTGTGAATCGGGATGGTAACGTGCTGTACACCGATCATAAGGAGAAGCAATCCGATGAATTTTACCGGTACATAGATGAGATTGAAAATACCGAAGATACGGATACTATGAAAGTCCTCGGCAATCGGCTCTACCTGGCTCAACCCGATCCACGCAGAAATTACTTCACAGTTGCGGAGGTTGACCTGACTAGCATAAGGCAAACCGGTTTCTCTCTGGCACTGAAAAGCGTTCTACTCGCAATGGTGGTGCTAGGTCTTGTTTACCTTGTTATCGTTTTCACCACCCGCAACCTCGTTCATCGTATTAACAGAGTTATAAAAGAGATGGATACGATCGAACACAATAATTTTCAAGAAACATTGAAAATTGTATTCGACGACGAAATCAGTGAATTAAAACGGACATTCAATGCGATGGCAACACGCATTAAAAAGCTAATTGAGGATGTGTACGAAACTCGACTTCATCTCCTGCAATTCCAATTCGATCCTCACTTTCTCTACAATACTCTTGATACCATTCATTGGATGGCGGACCGACACAATGCACAGGATATTGCGTACTCGGTAGAACAACTCTCGGACTACCTACGGTTCAGCCTAAGCCACAAGAGCAGTGTAACATTGCTAACGGAGTTAGAGCACCTTCGCGCCTATTACAACATCCAAAAGATTAAGTATGAGGATTTGATAGAGCTTTGCCTCGACATACCGGTACACTTGCTTCACTGCAAGACGATACCGTTTGCTCTCCAGCCTATTGTAGAGAATGCTATACGTCACGGGATGAGGAATGAACGCGATGTGCTTCTAATCAATATAGAAGGAAAAAACGATACTGATGTTCTCATACTTACCGTACGCGATAACGGGAAGGGTATTGGCGCGGAGAAACTGTCAGAGATTACCGATTCTTTGAATAACAGAGACTCATATCTATCGGAATCTCTTGGTCTGAGGAACGTTCATAGGCGATTACAGGCAGCTTTTGGAGAGCAATACGGTATCAGCGTTTTCGGCAAGATAGACCATGGCGCTACTATAACACTGCAGTTTCCGATGTCAGATACCTAACGAAATATAAAAATAGTGCTAAATTCCGTGAATATTCTGACTTCCGCTCCACATCATACTGATACATACTTGCATGCAAAAGGAGCTCGAGTCTGTGAAGATCAAGAAATACCGTCGGAACGATTACAGGCAGTTGATTATCATCATGGTGCCATCGCTGGTGTTACTATTGTTGTTCCGCTATATACCCTACAACGGCCTGATTATCGCCTTCCAGGATTTCAACATCTTCAAAGGCATTCGCAACAGCCCATTTGTGGGATTTGATCAGTTTAAAAGAGCGTTCACAAATTCGGATTTTGCCCGAATCGTGGGGAATACCATCTATATAAATGGCATTAAAACGCTGTTCTATGTTCCGCTTCCGCTTATCGTGGCAATTTTGCTCAACGAAATGACGTCTATTCGCCTAAAGAGGATTATCCAGACAACTATTTACTTACCGCATTTTCTCTCATGGGTAATCGTAGCCGGTTTGGCCGTGAGTCTTCTCTCGGTGAACGTGGGAATAGTAAACAGAGTGATACGAGCCCTAGGCGCCAAACCCATCGGCTTTATGGTCGATAAATACGCCTTCCGGTGGGTTGTCATTTTTTCGGCGATGTGGAAGGAAATCGGCTGGGGATCGATCATTTTTCTGGCGTCCATTGCCGGCATCGATCCGCAACTTTACGAGGCTGCAGTAATTGACGGTGCGTCGCGGATTGCGCGGGTGCGGTATATAACCATACCTTCCATCACGAGCACCATCGTTTTGGTGGCGTTACTCTCCCTTGGCAGTATCCTCAAGCGTTCCTTCGAACAAGTGTTTGTCATGTATAATCCGGCGGTTTACGAAACGGCGGACATCATCAACACCTACGTCTATCGGTATGGTATCGGACAACTCGAGTATTCGTATTCCACGGCGATTGGGGTATTCAACAGTATTATCGGCTTTATTCTGGTTATTACTACGAACTCGTTGACTAGGAAATATTTAGGAAGGAGTCTGTGGTGAGTCGTTACAAGAAATTGAAGCTGTCACCCGCCGATAAGGCGTTTAAAGGATTCGCTTACGCGACGATGATACTGTTTGCGTTGATAATTATTTTGCCACTTCTAAATGTAATTGCAATTTCTTTGAGCGGGCGCGAAGCAGTAGTAGGCGGTACTGTTACATTTGTTCCCCGGGATATCACGGCGTATGCGTATATACATGTACTTACGTCGTCGGTGTTCTACCGTGCTCTAAAAAACTCCGTATTGATTACTGTCGGCGGGACGATTGTGGGTCTTATATTCTCGATCTCTGCCGGATACCCGCTTTCCAAACCTCGGTTCCCATTTCGAAAAGTAGGCATTCTCCTTTTTGTGTTTGCCATGCTATTCGACGTCGGCATAATCCCTATGTACCTGGTCGTCCGCAATCTCGGTCTAATAAACACTCATTGGGCCATCGTTTTTACCGGCGCCGTCAATGTTTTCTTCATGCTCATAATAAAAAACTATTTTGAGACGCTTCCGGAATCCCTTGAAGAATCTGCCAAGATCGATGGGGCATCCTACTACACGATTTTAGTGCGGATCATTCTGCCGATGTCAAAACCCGTATTAGCGACTGTTACGCTATTCTACGCCGTCTTGTATTGGAACAATTATTTCCAAGCACGTCTCTATCTGAATAGCCAGCGACTTATGCCGGTACAGGTGTATCTACGATCCGTAATTTTTGAAGCGATGGATCCCGCGGGAGACTTTGCATTAGATGCGGAGAATGTAACGAGAGTCGATGCGCAGTCCGTGATAAACGCAACGCTTACGGTGTGTATGCTACCGATTATTTGTCTTTACCCGTTTTTGCAGCGGTACTTTGTAAAAGGCATCGTACTCGGATCTGTGAAGGGATAATTCAGAAGGAGGGCGTATAGGTAAGACACATGACTTAGAGAAGGAAAAGATAGAAATAATAAACAAGGAGTAATTTGTATGTTAAACAGAGCAACGATCGTACTGGTATTTCTATTATGTGGGGCAATGTCCGTATTCGCTGCCGGCGGTCAAGGTGAATCGAGCCAAACCGGCGATGAAATTGTCAAAATAAAAATGTTGGCCGGCACCGACAAATTCGATCCGGAAACCGACTATACAAGGCTGAGAATCAAAGAGCTCATCGGATATGACATTATTCCGGAAATGGGAAATGAGGATGACAAGGTTAATCTCATCGTCAGTTCCGGACAAGAGTACGACATGATAAGGATGGCGAATCGCAATCTATTGGCGAGTTTTGTTGAAAACGAAGCAATACACGATTTGACGGAGGAAATACAAGAGCACGGTGAGTACCTACTGAAGTATTTACCTCAAGAAATTTGGGACATGGTATCCAACGACGGCAGAATTTACGCCATTCCAACTGATTCCAACAGGCTCATAGATTGGGGCACAACTATCCGGGTTGATTGGCTCGAGAAACTAGGTCTGGATTATCCGGAAAATCCTACGGAATTGCGAGAAGTGTTAATGTTGTTCAAAAACGAGAACCCGGACGGTATTGCGAGTGACAAGGTCATACCGCTGACGATACCCGGCGCCAATACGTCTGATATGAACTTTAACGGCGTTGCTCAAGCGTTTGGCATCGGCCGTAGCCCCGTCAGGTGGATCGTCAAGGACGGTAAGATCGTCAACAGCGTTGAGCTGCCCGGTACGAAAGAGTACCTAACTTACATGAACGATCTCTACGCCAACCAGTTGCTCGATATCGATTTTCCGGCGAACAACCGGCAAACGCTTGAGACGAAAGTCGGGAGTGGAGTTGTCGGAGCAGCATATGGCTCGGTGTGGTGGACTGCCGGACCTGTGACCCTTCGCAAAGCCAATCCCGATGCAAAGATGGAATATTTGCCGCCATTATTAGATTCCGAGGGGAACCGAAGAATGGAAAGAGGGGACGGTCTTAAAAACTTCTACATCGTTCCCAAATCGTCTCGAAAAGCTGAGGAGGTAGTGAAATTTGCCAACGACTTTATGAATCCCGCGTATTACAAGGATATCATTCTTGGCGAGGAAGGAGTTCACCACGAGCTTCGTGACGGAAAATACTGGCCGATTTTTCCCGCGTTCAATGACTTGAATAAGGGGCGCTGGTTCTACCCGGCCAATGCTACCGAAATATACTTTCCGATTTTCCATGCCCGTGCTCACAAAGAAGCTCAGATGGGATCTCAATATGATATGTTGCAAGAGTTCTTGGAATATGCGTATGGCGATATCTACCGACTCACGCCGATTCTTCCGGAGATCACGGAATATGGACAGCCTCTTCAGGCTTTTGCCGTGGAGAACATGATGAGAATGGTCATCGATGAAGGTGCATTATCCGATTTCGATAACTTTGTAGCCGAGTGGAAACGCCGGGGCGGCGACGAGTTAACCCAAGCGCTGAACGACTGGTACAGCTCCCGTTGACCGCGCTCCTTCCAACACAGCGGGATAAGGGAAACCTTATCCCGTTTTTATCTTAAATAGAAGCGAGCTTTTAGTATGGTTAAAAAGACAACAATCACCTTCATGGATACCTGCGATGTTCTCGTATGCGGTAGTACTCTTTTCGCCTGCAACATGGCGCTGGAAGCTGCGGAAACAGGCTATCTCACAACTCTTGCCATGGAACGACTTCACCCATTTTATGAAGGCGTCTGCATCCTTAATCCCTGGCTACCTGTATCAGAAAAGGAATCCTTTAGAGGATTGTTGGGAAATTCCATAGATGAGCCGGTTTACCGCGCGGGCGATCGCCTTTATGGCAGCAGTTACGGCGCACCGATGGAAATCGAAGATAAACTCTGTGAAGCCGGCGTACGGATCTTGTATAATTCCCCTGTTGCGGCGGCATTGACGCATGAGGGCAGGCTCTACGGCGCAGTTTTTGCGGGGAAGCCGGGGCTCTATGCTGTAGAAGCACGCTTTTTGATAGACGCCACGGTCAATGGCACACTTGCGCGCGTTTCGGGAGTCGAAACCAAAGAGCCTGAGAAAACCGGCAAAACTCAGCGAGCTTTCTATTCTTTGGAGCGC
>JABGPX010000621.1 GCA_018644745.1 Spirochaetales bacterium | reverse complement strand
AAACCCGCTCCGGAGATACCTTAAAACGGAAGGTCTGAGCACTGTTGTTATAAATTTCCGCTTTTACGAATATTCGGCTGTCGGGGAAATAAATGGCTTTATCGAAAAATCGAATTGAATACTCTATGCCGCTCGGATTCTGGGCAAACATGCCGCTGATCAGCAATGAAAATAAGAGTATAAGAAGGAATAATTTCTTCAATGTACTGGCTCCCTTCGGGATATAAGGGGATGAGAAAATCGAATGAATACAGTTTTTTACACATCCCCATTATAATCTTCGGATGAAATCATGATTAATTTATTCTTAAAAGATCTTACCCGCTCGATACAGGCGCAGAAAGAGTATAGCGCCATCATGGAGCGGATAACTCAAGGGAAATATCCTTGTGAGGTGGAGGGACCGGAAGGCCTTTTCCTCGCGGTTCTTATAAACAAGATACATAGTGTGTCTTCAAAACCTTCGCTCGTCGTCGTTCCTACGGAAAATGAAGCCACAATCCTTGCGAGGGATCTTTTTCTTATTGGAAATGATGTAAAGATGTTCCCTTGGACTGGAATATCTCCATACGGCCCGGTGATATCCCACGCCGCGGAGAGTGGGAAAAGAACACGGGTGCTCAGCTCGCTGCTGAAAGGGAATGCTGACCTTATCGTAACATCTCTGCGCAGCTTTCTCTCGAGCGTTCCCCCGCGTGGATATCTCGAGAATCTTCAGATTGATATCAGCATGGGAGGAGAATTCAACCCTATTGATCTCGAGAAGCGGCTCGCAGTTCTCGGGTATTTGCGGGTGCCTCAGGTCTCTATGCATGGTGAATTTGCCTTACGCGGTGAAGTGCTGGATGTCTATCCTCCAGGAATGGATGAGGCTATACGGGTGGTCTTCGATTTCGAGGAAGTGGAAGCGATTCGTACATTCAATCCTCTTTCACAAGTATCCTTGAATCCGCTGGAGTTCTTCACTATTTTCCCGGCAAAGGAAATGGTATGGACCGAAGAGCGATTCGATGAGCTTACCGCCTATTTGAAATCACGGAAGGATGTTGCAGACGATACCTGGGATATGGTTGCTGAAATAAGAGAAGGTGCCGAGATTCCGGGGGAAAACCTGCTTTTTCCGGCAAGTTTTAGCAAGCCCGGCAGTATAGTAGATTATATTCCCAAAGACAGCTTTTTATTCTTGATTCACAACGAGCATCTCACAAGCAACTGGGATGCACTAAAAAAAGAATATCGGGAGCTGTATATCCAGGCCCGTTCGCTGCAGGAATATTATGTTCCCCCAACGGATAAAATACTTCTCGATTATGAGCAGGTGATAAACGGCCGTGAGAGGATCTTCCGTTTTCCGGCGATTCGTTCTCCGAAAAAAATCGGCAACAGGATTTCTTTTCAGTATGAGGGACCGAAATCCTACTTTGGAAATGTTTCTTATCTACGGGAAGAAATCGCGAGAATGCGTGAGTCCAAGTATCAGATTTCGGTATTTGCGGATACTGAGGTGCAAGCATCCAGAATATCTCAGCTGCTAAAAGAAGACGATATTACTGTAATCCCTGCCGCGATATCTCATGGGTTTACTCTTCCCAGTATGAAGATAGCTGTTATCCAGGAAGAGGAGATTTTTGGCCGGAGGAAACGGCGGCCGAAATCGGTCAAAACAGTAAAAAGCGCCGCTATCGACACTTTCGTGGAACTGAATCCCGGAGATTATGTTGTGCACGTAAATTACGGCATAGGCATGTTTAAAGGGATTGAACGTATTCAGGCCGCGGGAACCGAAAGAGATTATATTCAGCTTGCTTACGCGGACGAGGAAACGATTTTTATACCGATCGAACAGGTAAACCTGGTCCAGCGCTATATCGGCCAGGAAGGGCGTAAGCCAAGGCTTGATAAAATCGGTGGGAAATCCTGGGAGAGCCGGAAAGGCAAGGTGCGGAAGTCTGTTGAAGATCTCGCCGAGATGCTTCTGGATCTCTATGCGAAAAGAAAGGTCTCTCAGGGTTTTGCTTTTCCGTTTGATACCGATTGGCAGATTGAGTTTGAAGCTAATTTCCCATATGAAGAAACAATCGATCAAATTCGCTGTATTGAGGAAGTAAAAGCCGATATGGAAAAACCGGAGCCTATGGACCGGCTTGTCTGCGGTGATGTGGGTTACGGTAAAACCGAAGTAGCAATGAGGGCGGCATTCAAGGCGGTTACCGGCGGAAAGCAGGTTGCTTTTCTTGCTCCCACCACAATTCTTGCCGAGCAGCACTTTGAAAATTTTACCGAACGATTTGAAAAATACCCGGTGAAGATAAGGATGCTTTCTAGATTTGTAAGCAAGGCAGATCAGAAAAAGTGCCTTGCAAAGCTGGTGGATGGCGAGGTTGATATAGTAATCGGCACCCATCGACTGCTGCAGAAAGATGTTTCTTTCAAGAACCTCGGTCTGCTGGTTGTTGATGAGGAGCAGCGATTCGGCGTAAAAGACAAAGAAAGGCTCAAAGCGATGAGAGCGAATGTGGATTGCCTGACCCTGTCGGCAACCCCCATCCCCAGAACGCTTCATATGTCGCTGCTGAAACTTCGCGACATGTCCTTGCTCACCACTCCGCCTCACAATAGGCGGCCTATCGAAACCTACATCCGTGAGTTTGATGAGCAGACAGTTGCCGGTGCAATACGGCGGGAGATGGATCGAGGCGGACAGGTCTTCTATCTGCATAATCGGGTGGAGACTCTAGGGCATGTAAAACGGTTTATAGAAAATCTTGTGCCTGACGCCCTTGTAGAGGTCGCCCATGGAAAGCTTCATGGCGATGAGCTCGAGGAAATCATGCACCGATTTGTACGCGGAGCCTCTCAGGTACTTGCTTCGACGACGATTATTGAGAACGGCATCGATATACCAAATGTAAACACGATAATTATCGACCGCGCGGATATGTATGGGATATCCCAGCTTTATCAACTGCGCGGAAGAGTAGGGCGCTCCGACCGACTTGCCTATGCGTATCTTCTTTATCCGACCGAACGCGCTCTCAGTGAAC
The DNA here is from genome assembly GCA_018644745.1 of Spirochaetales bacterium. Next base: position 4,223 of record JABGPX010000621.1, on the reverse strand, counting down.
TGGCCATGAAAAGGCTGCAGATCATTTCCGATCATACAGAACTCGGGTCGGGCTTCAAGGTCGCGTTAAAAGATCTTGAGGTTCGTGGCGCGGGTAACCTGCTTGGCGGGCAGCAGCATGGCGAAATCCTTTCTGTTGGATTTGATTTGTATATACGCCTTCTCGATCAGGCAATTAACGAGCGAAAAGATAATCCGGAAGATATTCCGCCGGAGGTGTATCTCGAGCTCGAATATTCCGGGTACATACCGGACCGGTATATTCGAGAGCCGGTTGAAAAAATGGAAGTATATAAGAAAGTCGCATCCATCTCGTCTGAAGAAGAGCTCGAGGGTGTGTACGCTGAATTGATGGACAGATTCGGTCCGCTGCCTGATGAGGTGCGAAGCCTGATGTCTCTCGCGGAAATAAGGATCCTCTGCGCGAAGCTCCGGGTAAGCAGTTTGAAAGAGCGCAAAGGCGAGGTAGAGGTGGAGTTCTCGAGAATTGCTGATATATCTCTTGATAAAGCAATGCGTCTAATCAAGGAGAGCAACGGAGCGGTGAAACCGGACCCGAAACGCCCCAATGTGCTGCGTCTAAAAGTAGGCAAAATAGGTTTGGCCGAAAAGTCAGAATTCCTGCGGGAACGTCTGGAATCTCTTATATGAGCGGCCGAAGAAACGTAAAAAGTTATGTCCTGCGGGGGGGGCGCATGAGTAAGCTGCAGGAAAGAGCGTTGGCTGAGTTAGAGCAGGAGTATTGTATTTCCTATGTTCCACAGCCCATGGCTCTCCCCTCAGATCTCATTGTGGAAATAGGGTTTGGCATGGGGAAAGCCACAGCGGCTATCGCTGAAAATAATCCGGATAGTCAGTATATCGCAATTGATGTTTTTTTGGCCGGCGTGGGTTCGCTGCTGAGTGAGATAGAATCGAGATCGCTCACGAATCTGAGGATAATTCGATACGACGCGGTTGAGATTTTTCATACTATGATTCCGGATAACACATTATCTGGAATACATATTTTTTTCCCTGACCCCTGGCCGAAAAAAAAACACCACAAGCGGCGGCTTATTCAACCAGACTTTGTTGATCTTCTTTGTGCGAAGTTAGCAGACAACGGGTATATCTACGTGGTAACAGATTGGGAAGACTACGCGATACATATACAGGAAGTTTTTTCTGCAAATTCAGCTTTGAGAGACATTGGTGCAAAAACGGAAAAGTACCCTTGGAGACCTCTGACAAGATTTGAAAATAAAGCTATCAAAAAAAGTCATGTAATTCGTGAGTTCCTGCTCGAGAAGCACCCACTGGCTTGATTTTAGTGTATAATTATGCATACAATATCTTAACTTCTGCATAGGCTTTTGATCAATTTCATCGAAGAACACTCGCGTAAGGAGATAATATGGATAATAAGGATTCTGCTTTTCTGGAAAAATTTGCTCCGGAAATCCTTCACAGCACCGCTTTTAACGAAGAAACATATGCAAAGCACAATGTAAAGCGAGGTTTGCGAAACGAGGATGGAACCGGTGTCGTCGTGGGTTTAACCGAGATTGGTGATGTTCACGGGTATATAGTCGATGAAGGAGAAACCGTCCCTGTCGAAGGACGGCTCCGATACCGGGGTATGGGAATAACGGATATAGTACGCGGATTTCAGAAAGAGGTGCGCTATGGTTTCGAAGAAACCGTGTTCCTTCTGCTTTTCGGCAGGCTTCCCAACCAGGAAGATATGAAAGAATTCTGTGAGGTTCTTGGCAGACAAAGAATTCCACCGGAAACTTTCACTGAAGATATCATGCTCAGTGCGCCGAGTCCGAATATCATGAACAAGCTCGCGCGCAGCGTGCTCGCTCTCTATAGTTACGACGAAAGCCCGGAAGACCGAAGCCTTAAAAATATCTATGCCCAATGTATCAATCTTATCGCCATTCTCCCGATTCTCGCAGCTTATGCCTATCAAGCCAAAAGGCACAATTATAATCGGGAGAGTCTCTATATCCATCGCCCGGATTCTGAACTGTGTACAGCCGAGAATTTTCTCAATCTCATTCGTCCGGACCAAACACACACAAGGCTTGAAGCAGAGCTGCTGGATCTTTGTCTCGTAATTCACGCCGAGCACGGGGGCGGCAATAACTCAGCTTTTACCACTCATGTGGTGTCTTCATCGGATACGGATACCTATTCGGCGATATCCGCGGCAATTGGATCACTAAAAGGTTCTCGCCACGGCGGAGCGAATATAAAAGTTATCGATATGATGAAAGATATAGAGGCGAATGTTTCAGATTGGGCAAATGAAGATGAAGTGTGCGGATATCTGGAAAAAATTCTCAAACGCGAGGCGTTTGACCGATCAGGGCTTATTTATGGTCTTGGACACGCGGTTTATACCGTGTCAGATCCAAGAGCAGTTTTGCTAAAAGATCGAGCCGAACAATTGGCGACAGAAAAAGGGCGAATGGAAGAGTTCGCTCTCTATGATCTTATTGAAAGAAAAGCACCTGAAGTGTTTAAGGCTGTTAAGAACTCGTCAAAATTAGTTGCGCCGAATGTGGATTTCTATTCGGGTATTGTCTATAACATGCTTGATATCCCGGAAGATCTTTATACACCAATTTTCGCGATATCAAGAGTTGCAGGTTGGTGTGCTCATCGGATTGAAGAACAGGTTCATGGCGGCCGAATAATAAGACCGGCATACAGAAGTGTTTCCACCGCAAACGCCTATGTCCCTCTTGAGCAGCGCTGAACAAATAATTAAGCAAAAAAAAACCGGATCCATGATCCGGTTTTTTTTTATTAAGAGAGCTATTCCGCTGCCTCTTTGGCGGCCTTGGAATCGGAAATCACATCCTCGGCTATTTTTCCTGAAATCGGATTGTAGTGGCTGAATTCCATTTCAAATGAAGCTGTGCCGGAGGTTATCGATCTAAGATCTATTGAGTATCTCAAGAGCTCAGATTGGGGAACCTGAGCATCAATCTGACTGATACCGCCGCCGAGTGAATCCTGGCCGAGAACCCGGCCTCTTCTGGAACTTAAGTCGGAGAGGATATCTCCCACGTGGTCTTCGTTAGTAAATACATGCAGGTTCATAACAGGTTCGAGAAGTACCGGTTTTGCTTTGCCCATTGCATCCATGAAAGCTCCCTTCGCGGCAAGTTTGAATGCCATTTCCGACGAATCTACCGGGTGCTCTTTACCGTCGACTATAGTTGCTCCTACGTCGACAACAGGATAACCGGCGAGGATTCCCGCGTCCATGCCCTCGAGAATACCCTTCTCAACTCCTGGAATGTAACCGCGGGAGACCGAACCGCCCTTGATCTTATTTTCAAACGTATATTGCAGGCCTCTTTCAATAGGGGCGATATTGAGTACCACCTTTCCATATTGGCCGTGGCCTCCGGTTTGCTTTTTATGGGCATATTCCGCATCCGCTGACTTTGTAATTGTCTCGCGGTAAGGCACTCTAGGGACCTTCGTTTCCACCTCAACTTTCTGATGCTCTTTGATACCGGCGAGAATCATGTTGATATGTAGTTCGCCCATTCCGGAAATAACCGTCTGCTTGGTTTCAGCATTATAGGTAAGGGTAAATGTCATATCTTCATCAGCCGCCCGCTGAAGAAACTGGTTCATTTTATCCTCGTCCTTTTTGCTTGCAGCGAATACCGCTAACGAGTGGACGGGTTGAGGAACTTGGATTGATTTGTATGTAACCAGGTTGTTGGAGGTACAGAGTGTATCGTTGGTTACAATCGTATCCAATTTCGTGAGGACTCCGATATCTCCCGCGGCAAGATCGGTGGCATCGATTAGTTTTTTTCCAAGTGTTCGAAAAACTTTGCCGACTCGTTGTTTGCTATTCTTATTCGAATTGAAAAGATCTGAGTCCGGCGCTAAATTCCCGGTCACTACTTTCACAAATGATAGTTTGCCGGAAAACTGATCGATACTTGTTTTAAAAATATAGCAGGATGTTTCTCCATCGGCGGAAACAGCGACGTCCACATCGTTGTCGGAAACGTCTTTTGCACTTTCTATGGTACCCGACGGATCGGGAGCAGTTGTCGAGATAAAATCCATGAGAGGAGCGATTCCGCAGGTAAGTTCGGCGGCGCCGCAAAATACCGGCACAAGTTTGTTATCCGTAAATGCCGCTTTGAGTCCCTGACGAATTTCCGCCTCGTTAAGGGTTTCTTCTTCGAAGTATTTTTCCAT
>JABGPX010000614.1 GCA_018644745.1 Spirochaetales bacterium | reverse complement strand
ACTGTATTCAAGTCGAAATGGCTCAACGCGTTATTCCTGAATGTGTGGTGCATCCTCATTATGTTCAACTACCGTCGCTACAAATTGAGCCACACCTACCACCACCTCTACACTCTCCATCAAGCGGCGGACGGAGAGGTCGTATTGCCGAAAGCATTGCCGACAAAGCTGCTCACCTGGCTTCAACTGCTTACGTTTGATCTCACCGGGTTCGTCAAGCACTATCTTTCAAAGATCCGAATTGTCGTTACCGGCAAGTACCATGACGAGTGGTCGGCGAGGATTTTCACTCCCAAGCAAGCGGTGACTTTCAAGCGCGCTATTAGGTGGGAGCGATTTGTACTAGGTTTCCACATAGCCGTATTTATCTTATCCGCAATATCTGGGCTGTGGATGATTACCGTGCTGTTAACACTCGGTAACCATATCGGTGGATGGTACATCACACTTCTCGGCGGAACGATGCATGCCGGCTTGAGGGATAACGTGCCCGACTTCAGACTATGCTGCAGGACGATCAAGCTCGATCCGTTCTCCGGATTCCTCCGCTGGAACATGCACTATCACATCGAGCATCACATGTTTGCCGCCGTCCCATGTTACAACCTCGGGATGCTCTACCGGACAGTTGCATCTGACATGCCGGAGCGGAGGACGCTCTTTGGGGCGTGGAAAGAGATGATGGCGACCCAGCGAAGGCAGCGTACCGAGCCTGACTACCAGTTCGACACACCGCTACCGCCACCGAAGGGTAAAGCGACCGAGTTGGACCCCCTCGCGGCTGATATCGGAGACATACGACCAACAGAATTTGTGGAGTCGCCACCGGATATTGTATGAGAGAGCAAAACCATGCTTTTGCAGCGGGGGGAGGTGACTAACGTGACACATAGAGAACGATTTATGGCGGTAATAAAAGGGGAAGTTCCGGACAGACTCCCGTGGACTCCGCGGCTGGAATTGTGGTACCGGGCCAGAACCATCCAGGATACTCTTCCGCCAAAGTATTCCGGGAAATCCTTGACTCAGATCCGAGAGATGCTTAACTGCGGCCATCCTGGGCGAGATGAGGCAATCTTCAGAATAGAGTACGACGGAGCCGTCCAGATCAGGACCGAGGAGTCTGAGAATAGGCTGCGTAAAATATACAGCACGCCCAAAGGGGATGTGGACGAGTTGTTTCGCGTGGATAATGAAGCCAAAGCGAAAGGCTATTCTGGCATCGATGGCAAGGCAGAATTCATTGTCAAGGGCGATCCCAAGAGTTTCGAAGTGGCAAAATTCATAATCGAGAACATTAGATTTGTTCCTCTGTATGACGAGTTCAACGAATATCAAAAAGAGATCGGCGAAGCCGGTGAGGCAGTTCCATGGGGAGGCTGGGATCCGTTCTGGCGTCTGATGGAAGAGTTCATCGGGCTCGGTGAAGTCTATCTCCTACAAAACGACTATCCCGACCAGGTGGACATGCTGTACGAGGTACTGGGGGAGAAACACAATGATCTTCAACAGCTGTTGGTAGACTGCCCTGCAAGGGTATTCGTACACGGGTCGCACTATGATTCTATGATGACACCTCCTCCTATTTACAAGAAATATATTCTCCCGTATCTGAAGAAGGCTGCTGAGCAGTTCAGCAAAGCTGGAAAACATCTCGCAATTCACGCCGATGCTGATTCCAAACTTCTGCTCGAACTATTCATGGAATCAGGAGTCGAGGTGCTCGACTGCTATTGCACTGCCCCCTTGGTCAGCGTAACCATGGATGAGACGTTGAAGCGAATCGGGGATAAGATGGTGGTCTGGGGCGGTATTCCTTCAACGGTGCTTGTCCCGGAAGCCGTACCATATGAGGAATTCTCCGACTATCTGGATTATTTTTTTAAAACCCTGGAGCATTATAAAGGCCGATCACGCGTTGTTGTTGCCGTTGGAGACAATGTGGTGGCGGAGGCCGATATCGATAGGGTAGAAAAAATATCGGAACTGGTGGATAAATTCAGGTATTAATCTTGTAGAGATCAGCGCCGGACCCTTGCTGGCATTATATTTTGATCAAGGAAAATTTGCTTATTTTACGTTTCGCTTATCATGACACACTATATTTCGAAACAGTGGCATCATGTTCTCTATTCCAAGAGCGATCTTAAGAATACTCAAAAAATCCTCTGCCGGATTTTCGACCCAAAAGACCTGCTGACACCATTCGCCTAAGGAGTGGAGCCGCCCGGTATTTCATGTCACCAAGGTCTTGGTGAAGAACATCCATAATGCACAAGCAGACATCCAGGCCGATGAGGTCCGCCAGGTGGAGCGGCCCCATAGGATGGGCCGCGCCAAGGGTCATAATGGAATCAACGGAATCGGCGTCGGCAATATCTTCCTGGAGAATAAAGACCGCCTCGTTTATCATTGGGATAAGAATCCTATTTAAAGCAAAACCTGGAGAATCTTTCACAAGGACAGGTGTTTTTCCTATTGCCTCCGCCAGGGAGGTAACCGCCTCTTGTACAGGTTCCGAGGTTTGGAGAGCCGTAATTACCTCTACTAGCTTCATAACCGGGGCAGGGTTTACGAAATGCATGCCGATAACCCGCGATGGATCTGCAGCAAATGAGGCTATCTTAGTTATCGAAATAGTTGACGTATTAGATGCAAGGATACAGGAGGCATCAACAGTATCACTCAAGCTTTCGAAAATCGATCTCTTTATGTCTATATTCTCCGAGGCTGCCTCCACTACAATCCCGCAGCCTGACAGTTCTTTGTAATCGACAGAACAGTGGATGCGTGACAAGGCATTGTTTTTTTCTATATCAGCTATTTTTTCTTTTTTCACAATGCGGTCAAGGTTCAACGAAATCAGCTTCATGGCTCCGCTAAGTAGACCTTGGTTAATATCCAGCATGACAGTATCAAAGCCGGCTTGAGAGAAAACTTGGACTATGCCGCTTCCCATTGTTCCGCTGCCTACTACCCCAATTTTTTCAATGCTCATCCGCTCCTCCCGATTTAAAGAATTTCCACACATAAAGCAATACCCATTCCCCGCCTATACAGAGAGTTGCGATACCTTTTTTTAGATTTTGCCTGCCCATTTCATATACAAGAGTTTCATGCGGCATTTATTTATAACTCCTACTTTGACAATGTCAAAAAAATTAATTCCAAACCGGTTTCCTTCTTTCAAGATAGGCATCCATGCCCTCGCGCTGGTCCGGATAGCCAAAACAATCTCCAAATGCATGTACTTCTTGACTAATCAAATCATCCGCGGTCTTATCTGTCCGTTGGTTTAGAAGAAACTTTGCTTTGGTGACTGCATGGCGGCTTACGCCAGCAATTTCATTGGCAGCATCCTTTACCTCTTCTAGTAGATTCTCCGAGTCGCAAATTCTGTTTACAAGCCCCAGCCTGAAAGCTTCCTCGGCATCAATGGTTCTGCCTGTGTAAATGAGCTCTTTCGCTCTTGCGGTTCCTATTCGGTCGGCCAAACGCATGTGTCCGCCGAACCCGGGAATAATACCAAGTTTAACTTCGGGTGCAGCAAACTTAGCTGTTCTAGAAGCGAATATGAGATCCGCACTTAATGCCATTTCTAAACCACCGCCGAAGGCATATCCGTTAACCGCGGCAATAACAGGAATAGACAACTCCTCGATTTTCTGCATGAGTTCATTCCCTCGCCTACAGAATTCCTGAGCATCTGACGAAGCAAAGTCCTTCATCTCCCTGATGTCGGCGCCTGCAATAAAGGCCTTTCCCGCGCCCGTAAGAACCAGCGATACAAGCCCCTGGCAACTGGACTCTGATTCAAGACCTGAAAAAAAATCCAGCAGCTCGGATACTGCGGCAGTACTTAGGACATTCAACGAATCCGGCCGATTGAATGTGATTATACCGATCGATTTTTTCGATTCAAATGTAAAATATGTCAATGTATATTCTCCTCAAGCCAGCCTCGAAATTTTGGGTGCGCAATATTGATGAGTGCTTCCGCCCTCTGTCGATTGTTCTTGCCTCTAAGTTCCGCTATGCCGAATTCGGTTACAATATATTGTATATCAGAACGGCTGGTAGTTACGCAGGCTCCCTCACTTAAGTGAGGTACAATTCTGGAAACGGTACCCCTTTTGCCGGAGGAGGGAAAAGCAATAATCGATTTCCCTTCGAATGAACTACTCGCTGCCCGCACAAAGTCTACCTGACCTCCAACGGCAGAAAATTGTTTCCCTCCAATCATATCCGCCGCCACCTGCCCGTAAAGATCTACTTCTAATGCCGAATTGATCGAAATTAGCCTATCGATCATTCCCGCTACGCGGATATTGTTCGTATAGTCCACGGGCTTCATCAATACAATAGGATTGTCATGAACAAAATTATAAAGGCGCTTCGTTCCCATGAGAAAACTCGCAACAAACTTTCCAGGATTAAGATTGTTGTAGGCGTTTGTTACCATGCCCCGTTCATACAGATCTACTACGCCATCTGAGAACATTTCAGAGTGAATGCCAAGGTCCTTTTTATCATTGAGAAATTTCAAGGCTGCATCGGGAATAGCTCCTATACCAAGCTGCAAATTTGCCCGATCCGGCACTAGAGAAGCAACGTGCTTCCCGATCCTCTCCTCAACAGTGGATATTATTGGAAGAGGAATCTCGACGATTGAGTAGTCCACTTCAACAATTAAATCGACTTCATCTATATGAATGAAAGATCCGTGTGTGCGAGGCATCTGAGGATTAACCTCAGCGATAACAGCTTTGGCGGATACTGCCGCCTGCAATGTATAATCCACGGAAACTCCGAAACTCATAAAGCCGTGCTCATCCGGAGGAGTGAGTTGAATAAGGGCTTTGTCCACGGGGAGATAATTGTCCCGGAAAAGACGGGGAATCTCAGAAAAGAAACACGGGGTGAATTCACCCCTGCCTTCATTTATCGCCGTCCGGGTACCGGCCCCAACAAACAGAGAGTTGTGGCGAAAATGTTTTTTATTTTCGGCCTCGGTATACTCACAACCATAGAGGGGTACCATATGTACAATCTCGATATTGGTAAGGCGTTCCTTTTGGCCCACAAGTTCCTTCATTAGGATATGCGGCTCACCGGCCACATGGCCTGTAACAACCCTTTCTCCAGACTGAATCGTCCCTATAGCCTCACCGGCAGTTACAGTTTTTTTAAAATAGTCACCTTCCCACCGCTTCATCACGACTCATCCTCAATACCAGCGATATGTTTTGCCAATTCCTTTTTTTTGTCTAGTCGTGCGAGCCGGCTGATCATAATTCTCTGCGCCTGCGGCGAACCCGCACCATGCATAGATTCGGTGAGATACCCTACCGCCGCACGCCCTAACGTTAGATTTTCAATGAGTCTGAGAAGCCTAAACCTATTTTTTGCAGTCACAGTTCCGGCACCTTTCAGGTATTTCTCGATAAACTCTCTTGTCTCGGGATTTTCAAACTCTGCGGCTCCAGGCATGGTAACCATGAGACCGCCTGCAATGTCCTGAAGCAGCCTGGAAATCTCATAAGGAAAGCGGGTGACATTCTGCTTTGCAACATTTGCTAGGAGAAGATCTATGAGATAGTTTCCCGCCGGAGTTTTCTCGCCTTTAAACGAACAAGCGACGCAACAGCTCCAAATAGTTTCGTTCAGCAAGTTCATTTCAACTATCTTGTCACGAATATGCGAGGCTCGTTCGACGCCATTATACTCTGCTATCAGTGCTGCCGCGCCAATCGCCACGTCCCCTACTCCAGTCTTGCAGGCATAACTCTGGCGGTGATAGCCGGCGAAAGTTTCAACTAGTCTTCCGGCAAAATCCCATTCACCGTCCATAAAGATTCTATCCGTTGGAACAAAAACATCCTCAAAAACCATAATACATTCCTGGCCGCCGTACTTACTTCCAGCGTCAAGATTATCACCGTCTGGGTCCTCCAGCAGCCTTGTATCACAGGATTGCCTGCCATAGATGTATGTGATTCCGGAGTCATCGGCGGGCACCGCACAGCAAATCGCATAATCTTTGTCCTCTTGCCTCATCGCGATTGTCGGCATTATAATAATTTCATGGGAGTTTAATGCGCCGGTTTGGTGTACCTTGGCACCGCGGATAATTACCCCATCGTTGTTTCGTTCAACTACCCGAACATACGCGTCAGGATCAGGCTGATCAGCAGGTCTTAGGCTTCTGTCTATCTTGGCGTCAGTCATGCAGCCGTCTGCCACCCAATCCTTTTCCTCGGCGACTCGTAGAAAGCTCTTAAATCGATCATGATAGCTTGTTCCGTATTTCTGATCGATTTCGAAGGATGTAATGAATATAGAATTAAATGCGTCGAGCCCAACGCATCTCTGAAAGCAGGTTCCGCATTTTTGCCCAAGAAGCCTCTGCATGCCGATTTTTTGATAGAGATCATCCGGGCTTTGATGGAGGTGGCAAAAGCGATTGATTGTTTTCCCCGATATCGAAGATTTTGCCGTCATAATATCTCGGTATTCAGGTATATCTGCGAGTTCATAGGTTAGAGCAATAGAATTGATCGATGCTTCAATGATGGGGTGATCGTACGGGGCTTCCAGTTTCTCGCCATTCATGAAAACTCTGAGTGGCCGGCGATTCCTGAGACTTTCTCTATATTCTTTTCCGCTCATCAATCCCATGTTTTTACTCCTCACACTGTTTCGCTTAATTCTAACTCAAGATTGCCAGGACTTATATAGCAACGCAAAGCAAAAAGACCGAAGCTCTTGGCAGCATCACGCCGCGGACAAGTAATGGGCAAGGAGCATCAGATACTGGCAAGAAGGAGGAGGATCAAAGAGAAGACACTGAACCAGCGGCGTAAAGCCAACAGGAATCAAGAGAAGAGTGCTGGCAGAACGGACATTTTGCTAGTATTGTGAACACAAAAATGTCGCTTAGGAAATCGCTATAGGTGTCCGAAACCATTTGACGACGTACACTTGGCGGTTGTAAATGTAGCGGAGGAATACGAATGGATCAATACATCATTGAAGAAGTCGAAGTCGTAACGATGACGGGAGAGGCAACGTGGGCACTCGGCGAGGACCGTCAGGTGCGGGCGCTGGACATCTACGGCCCGACGACCCATTTCCCAGGCAGTAAGTATGAACAGCCGTCGGGCGAGAGTCGTTCGGTCAGGAGGACGCTGGAGCACCACTACCTAAGGCTCCACACCCACCGCGGAGTCACAGGAATTGCCGGGCCGCTGGCCACCGAGCAGGTCTTCCTCGTGTTA
>JABGPX010000590.1 GCA_018644745.1 Spirochaetales bacterium | reverse complement strand
GTTTTCTGTGACCCGAAAAGAAAACTGTCGAAAATCTTCACCTGCGTCCTGATAGCGATGACCGTCTTCTACATAGGGATCATTAATCGGTGTACCGGGTCCCCACACTTTGTAAGAAAAGCCGATGTCGTACCCCGAATCCTGAAGCAGAACAGGATAAGTTAGTATCGAACTATCGAGCACCGCGCCGGAGAGAATTGCCCCCAGCCGGGTCTGCCAGAAATAGCGGCCCGAAAGAACAGAGCTTCGGCAGGGGGTACACGAAGGGGCGGGAACAAAAGCGTTGGTAAAGAGGACGCCCTCATCAGCAATCCTATCGACATGGGGAGTATCAATGAGTGCCGATAGCGAGTTATCGCCTTGAAATTTTTTATAACACCCGGCGTATCGTCCCCAATCGTCAGCAAATGCAAATAAAATGTTTGGTTTCATCGTCCTAATAACCTCGCAGTCGCTTCGACTAGTATCCTGCCGCTCTCCGCGGTAAACATCCCGTTTGAAGCTTCGTATCCGCCTTCAGCCTCCGCTTCCTCTGTTACGATATAACCTTGAGATTCGCCATTCGCCAGTGAAATAACATAGGTATTCTCACATTTCGACTTCAGGCTGAGTCCATGTTCGACAAATATTTCACAAGGCCATGCGGCAAAATTCATCTCGCCTATTTTTATAATCTGAATTTCCGCGGGCATAGATGCGTTCGTGACCCTTTCCAGCAATCCATTCTGCTGGGCTCGCGCAAGAGTAAGAGCCTCTTCGGCTCCAAACCAGTCGCACTCGGCGGTCCGCACTGTCTGAGACGGGGCGCCGTCGGCTTTCAACTTCTCAAAACGCTCCAGTACATCGGTAAGCCGCGCTTCCGCCGCCGAGACATCGAGAAAGACCCTCGGAGTTAGCTCAACTTCACATGAGAGAAATTGAAGCTCCCTCGACGCAAGGGGCTGCGCTGACTTCAAAGCTTCTTCGACAGCTTTCCCGAGAATGACTCCGAGCCGGTCAGATTCCTCAAACGTATTGCTCCTGGTTACATGACGAGGACTCTGGTTCCCGGCCGGACCCATATGATAAAGCACGGTGCAATCAGAGCCGAGAACCTGGTCTCGCAGATACTGTCTTGCAGCTCCCGGGAAATCGGCGCTGACCAGTTTGGAGTCCTCATGGAGCACCGTGGGATGCATATTGCAGCAGATCATACAGCAGATCGGCGCTCCGTCTTTGTTCTTGGCGAGCAGCACAGGCACTTCCGGGTCGGATACGCCGGAGGGATCTCTTCGATTTGTCCCGACACCGCTGCCGTCAGCTACGCAGAAAAACAATTCGGCTTCTACCGCGTTTTTATATGCCGCGGCTGCCGCTGCGACTATTCCTTTACGATTCAGTTCGATATAAGCCGGATCGGGATCGGGAACCGCCGAATCGGCGTGATTACTCAGGTTGTTTACCATAGTCGGACCGGAATGAGTATGACTTGCAGAAATAAGTATTCTTGCCGGTTGTATCGGAACAATCTCGGCAATTGCCTTACGAATCAACCTGACCTGATCTTTGGTGAAATTTACAATATCGTTCGAGATGATAAGGACCTTCTCATCCGCTCTCTCTAAATAGAGCGCCGCGGACAGCAGCGGATCGTGCACCCCGGTACTGTAACGCTCTACATGAGGATAACCGCGAAGGAACTGTGAATCTATAGGTGTAATCTCAGCCTGTGCGGCACCCGCTTTCAGTATACTCATGCCGAGAAGACCGATTTTCCCTGTACAAAGGTAGTTTGAACATTCAATTCCCGATCGAGGATTAGAACATCAGCGTCGTATCCGAGTTTGATGCTTCCTTTGCTGCTCTCCATGCCGACAACTTTTGCAGGATTCGTCGCCCCCATTCTGACTGCTTGAGGAATATCCGCGGATACCATGGAAACCGCGTTTCGGACGGCCCGGTCCATGGTAAGCCCGCTGCCCGCAAGGCTGCCGGCGTTATGAACACTGCCGCAGATTCGCGCAGGCGCACCGGCATAAGCAAACTCTATCTGTTGGCCGCCAAGCCCATCGTATTTTCCAGGAGGAAGCGCGGCGCCCAGGTTGGCGTCGGTCACCAGGCACACGCCGCCGGGTCCTTTGCATTCCAGGGCCATCTTCACGGCGATCGGATCGACATGCTCACCATCGAGGATGAAATCCACACTTACCGTAGGATCGGCAAGAATGGCCTCAACGGCACCGCACGGTCGAACGCCCGGATCAGTCTCCTCTGGGGCAGGGAAAACATCATAGAAATGAGTAGCGTGACTTATTCCGGCGGCGATGCCGTCCTGAGTCTCCTTCACGCTTGCCGCTGTGTGTGTCATGAAAACCGCGGTGCGGCTTGCTGCATCCTGATTCGCCATAAGCGGAATAAGATCAATTACTCCTTTTAGGTCCGGTGAAACTGCGAAAATGGCCCTATAAGGTTTCACCGCGTCGATGAGACTCTCGATCCGCTTGCGGGTTGGGGAACCAAGTGCGTCCGGGGGAATCGCGCCGGTAAGAGCCACAAATGGACCTTCTAAAAAGAATCCGAGCATCGAAGCACCGGTGCTCTGAACCTTGGCGAGAGATTTCAGCAGCGCTGTATCCTTGCCGGGTACCAATGGGAGCACTGTCGGCAAAAATCCCGTCACGCCGTACTCCGGTAGGGTGCTGCACATGCCGGCGAGATCATTGGCGCCGCGGTCAATGAGAAACTCCCTTGTACCGTGAACATGCATGTCGATATAACCCGGCCCGATATAATGTCCTGAAGCGTCTATTTCTTTCACTCCAGAAAGATCGGTTTGAGCCGAAAGCTCTCTTCCTATTGCGGCTATCGTGCCGTCCTTAATCAATAAATCAGTTTTTTCGGAAACCCTGTCTTCGAGGATCAGGTCTCCTCCCTTTAGGTAAATACTCTCAGCCATGGTACCTCCTCAGCTGCAGCTTCCAATATGTCAATATATAGAGGGTATTATCAACCGCCTCTAGGATAGGTTCCAATGATTCTTTGTCTGCAGGCGCTTAATCTCTTTCTCGAGCTTTTTCTTGTGCCCCCGCTCAAACCGAATAAGAGTATTCAGCATTTTAACATCTGATCGATCGGCTGCCTTCTCAAGCTCACCGGAATAGAATCGAATCGCATCCTCCTCTGCTCCAAGAGCAAGACGAAGAGCTTCCAACGCATCGGTGCGGCCAAAGGTACTTTTCTCGATAAAAGAGAAATCCGGACCTGGTTTCAAATCCGGATTATATATAAAATCCTTCCCCGTGAGAGTTTTGTATCTGCCGGCCAGAAGATGACGATGCTCATCCTCTTCGGCGGCCATGGCTTTCATCACCTTCTTCCCGCCCTCGACATCAATTTTGTAGCCTATGGCAATATAGGCGTCCCTCGCGACAATCTCGCTATGGATAGCTGTAACCAAAAAATCTGAACCGGGATGTGCCATAGATCCTCCTAAATTTTCAAATCCGTTGATGTAGAAGATGCCGTTATTTCGTCGGATGATACCTCACGCCCAAGCTTATCCGAAAGATATATTCCCTCTTGAATCAGCATAGTGGAAAGAGCTATCTTAGAAGTCGGGATGAGGTTTACTCTGCTTTGAAGTGCCGCAATCCAGTGTGCCTGAGAGCTATCATATGCATCGCCGTCAGGTCCGAGCTGATGGCGACGGTATTCCATATATTTGAGATCAAAGCTCGAGTTCATATCCAGGTCATTGAAAGTAGAATGAAAGCTGAAAGGATCGAGCCTGATCCCGCCTGTTGGCCCGATGATACACGACCCTTCGAATCCGTCGAGCATGACTGCCCAGGATTCAACGATATCCAGAGTCAAACCGCCTTTGAATCGAACGAGCCCGACACCCATTTCTTCCACATTGTACCCGCTCTCAGCCTGACGGGTTTTATCCAGCGGTATCTCCTGATACACTTTGCCGCTTACCCGCTCTACCTCGGGAAGATTTAAAAGGTAGACGAGCTGCGCGATATGATATACCCCCATGTCGAACATGGCGCCGCCGCCGGAGTTTTCTTTCTGAACAAAAGTCATAGACCCGTAACCGTCGACATAGGGTCTGCCTCGTCTCCTGAATCCTGTCGAGCGGGCATGATAGGGGGCACCAATTTCGCCGGCATCGATAAGGGTTTTGGCTGCCTTTGTCTCGCTTGCATACAGTGTCGAGAGCTGGATATGCAGCTTTTTCCCTGCGGCCTCGGCGGCATCGAGCATCTTTTTCCCGTCCGCATAAGTCCCGGCTATCGGTTTTTCGCAATATGCGTGCTTCCCCGACTCAAGAACAGCGACGGTAGCAGGCATATGCAAGTTGTTATGTAAACAGATATCAACCGCGTCCAAATCATCACGTTCGAGCATGCGGCTGATATCCGTGCAGCTGTTCGGAATAGCAAACTGCTCACAGACCCTTTCGAGTTCAGCTGAATTAATGTCGCAGGCCGCAATAACCTCAGCGTCTGCAATCTCGGAATAAGTCTTTAGATGCTGCTTGGCAATTTGTCCGACACCTATAATACCGATTCGAACTTTATCCATTCTGTCCTCCCCGACTATTCGTCATCATCAGCGAACCACTCGCCGAATGTCCAGTTCTCACCCGCCATTGTAAGGAACTTATCAAGAGCAATAACCTCGAAACCGTCGGGCAGATCGTTCACGATTCTAATTACTCTGCGGATATCAGAAAAATTCCGCACATGAATCAGTAGAAAATAAGGACGCTTAGAGTTAACCGCGGCCAGCTCTTGAATATCCGCGGTTGCGTCTTTCTCCGGCCGGGTAGGTGACAGATAATAATCAAACGAGACAAAAGGCCTGCCTTCCTTAACCGTAAAAGTATGGGCCGGAAAATAACCGTTTATAAAACCCAGGGCGTCCGGCATATTTTCATAATACGCATCCACCAAGTCGGGAGTAAGATCCGGGGTTCCGCGCACAGCGAGAAGTTTCGAAAAATCCATGATATCGAACACATTTAGATCCAGTTTTTTCATGAGCTCCGCGGCATCTTTGATGAGTCCGGGAAGCAGTTCTCGCGGGATAGCACTGGGGTACATGTATCCAGGCCCGGAAAGCGCGCCGATGAAGTAGTCCAACGGTGAGGCCTGGGTGTAGAAAAACTCCATCATCGCGGGGGCGAGCCACACCCAATTCATGGTTACTTCCCATGCGTAGGGGATTTCACCCCTTCCCGGCTCGGTCCACGCGCCGATTCCAAGACAGTCGGTTTGTACACAGGCCACATATACTTTTTCTTCGGGAACTATCATTTCGCCGGGAACAACACTGTGATTGTTTTTAAACTCAAACCCTTTACTCACCGGGATCTGGCTCGAAAAGCTCATATTCGGAAGAGAATGGAGCCCCTCCATTCTGAGCCCAAAACTCGAGGTAAGAGTAACATGCTCATCTTCGGTATCTTTCTTGTAAGAATGCCATCCAAATACATAGGACTGGGGATTCTGTTCTCCGAGAAGCTTGCCGGCAAGTGCGTATTCGTCCTTATCGCTCTCTCGAGCCGACAAGTCGGTAAAAAAGGCCTGCTTATACATACCCCAATCAGCAACTCCCGGCTTCATTATTTTTCCGTGCTCACCACCAAGCCACACGATGTAATCTCTACTGCACCTGTCCCAATATAACTCATAGGCCCACCGGTAAATTTCTACATCTGGTTTACCCTCAAACCGATCTCGGAGGTCCGCCACGAGGGGAATACCGGCTTTTGTCATGAGCTCAACTTCATCCTCGCTCACCACCACTGCATTCTCGAGCCCGGCAATAGTGAATGCCACAATAAGAGATGTTCTTATCTTTGTATCCCATACTACATAACCCCGGATATCATTCCTGAAAACCCTCACAGCCTGCTCAATTCCGGTCAATCGGGAAAAACAAAACCCCTTCTTTTCGGAAAGAAATTCAAACACGGCAGGAGTGAATTTGAAGTCCCATATCCCTGGATACACAAAATAGAGCCGCGGCCCCTTTTTGTTTACTACGCCTTGTAGCGATACAAGCAGCGCATGCTCGGGCAGATCTCCGTTTATCTCCCAATTTTCGCCGAGTTCCATTGAATATGCATATTGAATATCTTCACGCTGGAAGGCATACGAATAAACTGTATCATCCGGCTTTACCCGGGTTGATCTGCGAATTGTATGCCGCAGCACTTCACCGTCTTCTTCGAGTTCAAAAGTATGAGTTATTTCCGCCGGCGATTTGCCCTGGGATGTTACGAAGATGCAGTCTTCGGTGATCTTCAGTCCGCCTTCCGGAAGCAACGTACCGGTCAGAGTAAAATCGGTGTCCAAATCTCGATAAATGCCCGATAGAAATGCCTCGGGAATAATCCGATGGGCAGGAGTGTGTGTAAGTGCAGATCCATCAGTCCTGCAGATCATGCTCTCAATCATTTTGAAATGCCCAAGAGTTCGCTGTATCGTAACTACATCGTCGATAACATCGAACTCGAGCCGTGAAGCGCCAAACCTGCCGATTTCTGTGCTTTTTTCGGGAAGGAATTTCCAGGCTCCTCGCATTTCCAGGACCACACTCATACTCTCACCCCCTCGAGAAATGTATGATATACAAAGATCTCGTATTTGATAAGCGAACCAGATTCGCAGGATCTTCAGGAAATTTGTGCGCGTTGCGATCTATGAAGAGTTTCCGACAGGGGGTAACACATGCTCCGGTATAGGGTTACGATATGGATTATCCCGCGCTGCTTCATCGAACTCGTCCCGGATCTTCACAAAATGTTTTGGTTCTTCTATGAGCTTTGCGGCCGTACACGCCATAATTTTCGCTGCGTGCATCATCCCCTTATGCCCGATGGTAGTTCCGCTTGCGGCGGTGATGCCCCAACTATGGCCGGATGCGCCGCTGGAAAAGCAGGTCGTTCTGAGCATAGACAGCGGTGTGATCCTGCTCACATCGCCAACATCGGTGGATCCTGTTCCGACAACCTTCTTGTCCATCGCAGGAAAATTCTCACTCACTAAAGGCAGTCTTTTTTCGGCATCTACTTTGTCCTGATGTTCGGAAGGAACATCGTAGTCATCGAATACTTTGAGAGCATTTTCTTTCGGGTATCCTGCGTTTACCTCAGCGGCAAACTTCATATCCGCATCGCTAAAAACAATCGGTCCGATCTCCTTCATTGCTTCATACTGCAAATCCGCCAAGTAATGATTATTTAGAACGCTCGAGCACGCGCCGTTAAAGTGCTCCGCCACGCGGGTCTCGGTCATAAGTGCCG
>JABGPX010000411.1 GCA_018644745.1 Spirochaetales bacterium | reverse complement strand
CGGCAGTTCCAGAGCCTCAAGATCTTCATCCATGTCCTGATCGCCTGTATTCAGCTCCAGGCCAGGAATATCTTCATCTAACTCAATATCTGCCAAATTCCCGAGTTCATCTTCAGCAGGGTTAATTTCTTCCATTTCTAGCGAAGGAGCGGAATCATCGAAGATATTTTCTTCCTCGAGATCTATATCCGCCGTGAAATCATCCAGAGATATGTCGGAGAGCTCATCAAGAGATTCAGATTCGGCGGCCGGATTTGGCGTTTCGATTTCTCCTTCCAGAGGCGCGAGAAGCTCTTCATCTTCTTCGGTGAGAAAGTCGTTATCGGACACATCATCAACAGACAAATTCTCAAGTCCAAAATCATCGGCAGGCTGGTCATCGCCTACATCCTCAGGGCCGATTTTTACCCAAACTCCGTATTGTTCGAGTTCATTGTCGTCGGTAGAAACCGAATCGTTCGGCGAGAGATTGTCGTTCCCATCTTCAGCTAAAGAGTCATTGTCGAAATCTGCGGCCATGGGCTACTCCTGAATTTATACTTCACAGTAATGCAATTATCGGCAAAAAGCAATGCTGTGTTTACTAAATAATACACCGGAACAGGGGCCTTATAACGGCGCGGCGCTCACTTAAATTGTTAGTTCTCAAGATACAGGTGAAAGAAACCGTTATTATTGATATGAAATTGGGCTCACGCTTCCTCCCAGCGATATACGCAGCATTTCTACTCAATACCATCATGGTTTTTCTCTGGGGCGATTCAGGGCTGGTTTCTATGAAGGAACTTGATAATTACCGTGACAGACTTGTAGAAAACGTAAATGATTTGAAGCAAATTAACACTCACCTTACAGAAGAGCGGGATTTGCTGCTCCACGATTCAACGGAAATTGAGCTGCGGGCCAGGACCCTTGGATATAATCGAACCGGAGAAGTAAAAATCATGGCTCCGGGTTCCGCGAGGGAAGAAGCCACTTGGACCCTTGGTTCAAAAATTCGGCGGGTTTCGATCGCCGAAGAGCGAAGAGGCTTGTTTCGGGTTGTTGCATTGTGCGTTGGTTTGGTAGTATTCGGGATGGGTTTTCTATTCCCGGAACGGAAAAATGGTAGTCAGACGCGATAATTCCGAAGCAGTACAGCTCCTGGCCACCGCTCTAAATCGAGGCGGTCTTGGGATTGCTCCTTGCGATACCATTTACGGAATTCTTGGAGCGGTTCCAGCCAGCGAGGCGAAAATAAGGGATCTCAAAGGCCGAGATGAAAGAAAGCCCTTTCTTGTTCTTGAGGCATCTGCTGAAGCTGTAATACAGGCATCGGAAACGAAAATACCGGAAATGCTGCTTTCTCTCTGGCCAGGTCCCCTTACGCTTGTTGTAAAAACAAGAAATCGAACAACCGGATACAGAATACCCGACGACAGCTTTCTCACGGCAGTAATTCAACAGACTGGATCATTATATTCTACCAGCGTAAACATCGCGGGGACTCCGGACCTCTGGGAAATTGATGAAATCATAAACCGGTTTAAGCACAAGGTGGACATCATTGTCAACGGAGGAGATCTAGAAGGACGTCTTTCATCAACGGTAATTGATATCTCTGTTGTACCGTACGTAATTCTGCGCGAAGGCGCCGGGGTTTTACCCGAAGAAATTAGAAGAAAGTGCCGATGAAAAGGGCTGTTTTTTCTCTGCTGCTGATTATCGCTCTCTGCGGTTCTGTTTTTGCCGAAACTTCGAGCGAAAATCCGCCGGATTACGCGCGTATGATGGTTCTTAATGCCCTGCTTCCCGGAACCGCCCAGCGTATCCTCGGCAAATTGGATGAGGCCAAAATTTTTTACGCATCTCTTCCCATTTCAATTGCCGGTATCAGCCTTCTGGCTGCAGCGGCCGGATTTTCGTCTGGTGAAGCCGCCCTCGATCTTGGAAGCGAGAATGGGCGAACTTATCTGTTTAGCTACACCGGAGAGGAAAGCTCCGCCGCCGAGATTCTCATGTATGGGGGAATGATATTAAACCTGTACGGCAACCTTCTTTCTGCGTACAGCAGCTACGCCGCTCATCGAGACTATGTCGATACCTATGATGATCCGTTTCACCCAGAAGCCCTTACAACGGGGCGCATCCGCTTATCAGAGGCAGTTGTTGCCCCATTTAAGCGGGAAAATGTTCTGTCTCTAGATGTACTTCCCATGCTGGGCCTTATGACCCTCAGCGGCCTATCTGTTGATGATTGGAAAGCCGTCGGCGGTTATTTTCGACGTGATCAGGTCGATCTATTTGGATTGACCGTTTCCCCGGCTGCCGGCCTGGGTGCCCAGCTTGGAATTGCGGCATTAATGACCACCGCGACTGCAGTTTGGGAAGAACTTCTGTATCGAGGCGTGAGCTTGGAAGTAAATGGACCTGTCTATTCGTCCGTGACTTTCGGTTTGGCTCACTTACCCAATATGCTCGTGCCCGGTGTATCGATAGAAGATACGCTTCTTCAGACATTTTTCGCCGGCGCGTTCGGGTTCTATGCCGCGGATCGCGTAGTTCAAAAGGGATATCATCTGGAGCGGATGATAACACTTCATTTCTGGAACAACATTCTCGGAATCATTCTCAAATTTATGTCAAGTCCGGATGAAGAGCCCGGTTTCTTCATCCGCTATAAGTTTTTATATTAAAGCCTGTCAGAAGTCCTCTTGAATTTGGAAATGGGCGGGTTATGAAGTATATTTGGAAGTGCGGTATGTCCTTCTACCTAAGGCCGAGGAGCTCAAGCGACTGTGTCGCGGGCATCCTCGGCTTTTTTTCGGCTACCTAATTCGCCGGGCTTCCATGTAGTATCTCTTCTCATTTGATTCTCCCAGGGCGAAGCTCTTCCGCGGATACGTCCCGTTTTCCTGCAGATATGGAAAGAAACTGGCTTTGCTAATCGCGGGCATTACGATTCCCAGGTTTCCGGGCTGTGCTCCAAGGTTTATCACTGTTTCGAAATCATGAATAAAATCAAGGCTGGTTCCCTCCAATGAGGGGTAACCATCAATAGCTTCCTGAATTACTTTTGCAGTCATGAGAGGATCCTGCCCTGGAAACTCAACAATTCCTTTCCTATTACCAGAGACATATCCTGCGCTAACCCATTTGCCATTAGCCTCAGCCTCAGAGAGAGCTTGGCCGAGGTCAGTTACCTGATGAATAGTTGCACCCCTTTCGCCGCTCAAGTACTCGAGGAAATTATCAGCGCAAATGTCGAAGAAAAGTCGGTGTATCGGTTCAAAGAGGATTCCTTCGTCGTAAATATTGACAACTTCTACCAGAGCATATCGCGCCGGATGATCCCGCGTTTGGTCATTTGGGATAATTGCTTTCATATCCTCCCACACTTCCTTCGCGGTTGCGAGCGAATGGTTGCCGTCGCCAATTGCGATAAAAAAGGGATGCTCCGATTGATAGCGAGGGTCGGGTAATTTAGAATTGGCAAGCTTCTCAAATGCCGCGGTTGTGCTTTCGATAAGCGCGGAATCTTCGCTTCGGTAGGCGCATACTTTACCGCCGTTTTTCATGAGTTGGGTCGAATAGAGAGGTTCCTCGGCAGCAAGAATATCAAAAACCGGTTCTATAATCGTTCTTTGCGGGTCATTTATAAGAACCAATATATGGGGTAGTTCAAGAGTTGCTTCGCAGCGGATAGCCTTTCTCGGCGGGATACGATCAATAATTGTTCCTTCAGTCGGTCGAATAGGAGAGGTCGAATTGGGCCGGTAGTCATAGGCATCTAAATCGATGCACATGAGCATACCAGTTCTGGCGGGGCGCCCGTCGAATTCTCTCCTCAAAACCTGCAGGCCCGAAGCATATTCAGTAAGAATGCCGGAATCGAGATATTCTTCCATTGAACTGCGGATATCAGCAATCCGCTTTTCTTTGCCGTCTTCCTCCAGATAACACTCCGGGAAAATCAAATTCAGAGTTGAGGGAGAATCTTTTACCAAAGTCTCAACCTCACGCCAATATTCCGGTGCGGCAGTATATTGATCGCATGCGACGACCGCCCATTTACTTAGGTCCGTGTCTGATCCGGGCAACAGGAGTTTGGGCATTTGCAGCCCGATTGCATTGAGTCGGTCTTTGCAGCTTGTATTCATCTCCTTCCAAATACCCTGGACATAAGAGGTATGTCAACAGCTTTGGGGCACTACGATAGCTTCTAAGGATAGTCGCATCTTGTAGGTCATATAGTGAATTCCTGTTGTGTTTATATTTCGCTTGTACATTTTTACGACGAGGGATATGCTTTTTTCACCTTTATTTCTGTGCGGATGGACTGTGGAAAAATCTGACAAGATCCTTTATCTCGAGCCGAATCGCTTCCCTTTTTTACCAAAGCGGCTTATTGATATACTGTATTTGGTTAAAGATACCGACTTTTCTCAAATTGTTATTGATTGGAGCGGACTTTTTCCATGGTCTTTGGACGAACGATTTCGCTGTGAATATTCCTATAGCGAACATGAGGTATCCGGATTTCACAAACTCGCTGCGGATCTCGGAATAGACGCGATTCCCTGCCTTCCTCTGGGATCTGGGATGGCCTGCTTCCTCTCGGTTCCGTCATATAGGTACTTAAGAATATCAGATGATGAAGTAGATATAATAAATCCCGCGGCGCCGGGTGCAGCTAAATTCGTATGCGATCTTCTCAACGATATTGTTACTCTCCTCCCTGATCTGACCAGTATCTCGATTGATACCAATCCCCGATCATCGATATATGGCAACGAGGAGTATTTTCGCATGGTAGAAACATCGTTAATGCCAAATATATCTTCTGAATTGGCAGGCTTGCAGCTGGGCCTCCTGAATGATCTGACCGGCGCTGTCAGCATAGAGCAGATGAAGGGCTGGATGCCTGGTCTTCCACCGACATGGGAAATTTTCTGGGATCAGCTGGGAGCAGAGGGCTCCCGTTCATCGGAACTGCGGGACCAGTTTTCTGAGCTTGCAGATTCTCTGGATTCTGCCTGGTATCATGTGAGAATTGCAAGAGAATTGGCCGTATCCGCAGGTTTTCACTCCGAATCTCCGAGGGGTTATGAGAATAAACTTGGACAAGTGTACAGGGCGCTGACTGTTCTAATAGGCGGCTTGTTGACCGCTGGAGTTGAACTGAGCAATGGACTCACTTCATTGATTGATGCGGCGGTAATACAATCCTGGCTGCTGGAACAAATAGAACCTCTTCGAGAAGAAGAGGCGGTGATCGGCAGCAGATACCGGCAGCTAACCGGCTGGAACGGGTAAATATGATAGAGGAAGAGTCGCGTCGCAAGCTGATGGTCGCAAGGCAGATCGCGGCGAGAGGTATCAACGACCCACGGCTGTTGCATGCTTTCGAGACGGTGCCCCGTCACCTTTTTGTTCGTCTGAAAGACCGAGCATCTGCCTATGAGGACTATCCAATTTCTATTGGAGAAAAGCAGACAATATCACAACCTTATATAGCGGCGTACATGACCGAAAAACTGGCTCTGAATGGAACGGAGAAGGTGCTTGAAATCGGGACAGGTTCAGGTTATCAGGCAGCAGTTTTATCTATGTTGGCGGGTGAAGTATACACGATTGAAACGGTAGAATCGCTTCACCAGCACTCGCGCCGCCTTCTTGCGTCCCTCGGATTTGATAATGTTCATTGCTTTTCAGGTGACGGTGCTGAGGGACTGCCGGGGAATGCGCCTTTTGATAGAATTATCATTACCGCCGCGACCCCTGTACTACCCCCAACGCTTTGCGATCAGCTTGCAGAAAACGGGCGGATGATTCTTCCCGTTGGAAAGCCATTTTCTTATCAGGAGCTGGAGCTGGTAAGCAGAGAGGAGACGTCCTTTCACCGCAAACGTTTACTTGGCGTGCGATTCGTACCTATGACCGGGAAAATCCAGGACGTGTGAAATCGAGATTACGAGGTTATCTGCTTACCAGGATTCGCGGTCGAGCGGAGCGGCAGGAGTGCAGGAGATTGATGTGCGCGGTTTGGCCATCATGCTTTCTGCCGCTGCCTTCCATTCAGCGTAATGACTTGTCTCTTTATGCGATAGAGCCGCGTCTTCGGACTCATAAACTTCATAAAGCAGAAAATGGCCTGGTTTGCTGTTATCAAGGAGAACATCAAAACGCAGGACCCCCTGCTCCTTGAGCGAGGCGTGATGATTCCTGATAGTTGCCGCTGAGAAATCGTCAGCTCGATCAGGTTTTACATGCACATCTATCACTCGTACCACCATTGATATCTCCTCATAAATAGCCCTTTCCTTCGGTCCTTAGTATAATACCACAAGAATGAGGAGGCGCAAGAAGATATGGCTGAGGTACTCATCATCGGTGCGGGTATCGCCGGAATAACCGCAGCTCGGACAATTTACTCTGAGCGGCCCGATTGGCAGATAACCCTCGTGGATGACGAGGACCGGCTGCCGTATAAAAGGACGAAGATTTCTAAAAATATTTCCCGCGGCTTCGATCTCGATGAGTTCGCCCTCTTCCCACGCGAATGGTATGCTGAACGCGGTATTCGTCTCATTACCGAAACGAGAGCAGCTTCGGTTGACGCCGCGGGTAAAAGCGTGAGTTTTGAGAATAGCAAATCGCTTAACTGGGATCGCCTTATACTGGCGACTGGAGCCGCAGCTCGGGTTCCGGATATTTCAGGCTATGATCCGGAGCGGTGTTTTACCATCCGGAGGGCCTCCGATGTCGATAGTCTCCTCGAAAAAATCGCCGGTGCTGAGAGCATACTGGTTGTAGGATTGGGTGTTCTCGGAGTTGAAGTAAGTGAACAGCTTGTTCGTGCCGGGTTTTCTGTAAGCGCCGCTTCCTCGGGGGAATCGGTAATGCCCCGAGAGCTAAATGCCCGATCGCAGGAAATCATGACAGATCTGCTTCGCCGCAATGGAGTGAATCTTTTTCTCGGATATCGGATTTCGAGCCTTGTTCGGAATGAAGACATGCTTGTCGCGGAAACAGTAAAGGGCGATCTGCGGGCAAATCACATAGTTTTTGCGGTCGGCTCGGAGCCTCTTACCGGCCTTGCGGTATCAGCGGGGGCCGAGACTGACATTGGAATAGCGGTGAATCCCTATCTAGAAACTTCGGTAAAAGACATCTACGCTGCGGGTGACGCGGTTCAGCTTCCGAGCGGTAAAATCACTCACCTTTGGCATGAGGCGGAGGCACAGGGGCGTTGCGCGGGGCTGAATGTGTGCGGCGGTGGCGAAAAGTATCCGGATTTTTCATTTCGCCTGAAGTGTGAAG
>JABGPX010000613.1 GCA_018644745.1 Spirochaetales bacterium | reverse complement strand
ATACCATTCGGTAACGTCCCTTATACCTTTCGGATCGGTGAGAAACGGGCCGGGAACCAATGCGATATCCCCAAGCCCGGTGCCGGGCATGGTCGCAGTAACACCTTTACCAGTGGCCCGCGCTCGCATTGCTTCTGACGCATAATGATCTATTGCCGCGCCGTCCAGAATATCAAACTCCTGCAGGTTGTCTGCCGGTTCGAGTTTGTTTTCATCAAAATGATCCTGCCTGATTATAGAATCGAAGTAGTAGCCCGAACCCGGCATTCTGCCGCTCGGCTTCGCTGATCTATCACCCTTCGGATAAATCTGATAATTCGAGCCGGCCTTATCCACCTGGAAATCCGCGGGAACAAGGACATCCTGGTCCCATGGAGTCTGCCATTCTTTCCAGCCTTCATTCCGAAATCCGAACATTGTAGCCGGTCCGAGGACAGACTCAATATCCGCGCCGATTACGGCTTTGAGCTCAGAGTCTACTTCACCAAGCATCTGATACGGCTCTATGACCTTTACAGGGATGGTTGGCAAACCATAGAAGTCCCTGAGGGCGGCGACCACGCTCACATGCACACCGCTTACGACGGTTCCCCCTAAATCCATTGTCAGAGGGCCCGACCTGTGATTTATAGAATTGAGCAGCCGCTCACGCCCGGTTATTTCACCATTTCTCATAACGTACAATATCTCCCAACGACATTCGGCTTTTCTCTTTGAGTCCCGGATTCTCAGGATAGCCGATCGGCAGCATTTCTACGACGACAATATCTTCAGGAATACCCAAGATTTCTTTCACTTTCTCGGCGTCAAACCCTCCGATCCAACAGGTCCCGAGTCCCTCGGCAACCGCCGCCAGTGTCATGTGGTCCATAGCAATCGCCACATCGATTGAGAAACAAGGCAGTCCGCAACGCATTACGTACTGATCAGTTTCAGCACAGCAGACGATAACCGCCGGCGCTTGGGCAATAAACTCATAACTGCCGCTGGTCTCCGCAAGATCTCTTCGGACCTTTTCCTCTGTAACGACTATGAAGCGCCATTCCTGAAGATTTCGTGCAGAGGGGGCCATCCGGCCGGCATCCAGCACACGATCGAGCTTGTCATTTTCTATTGCTTTCGGTTGGTAAGATCGCACGCTCTTTCTAAGGGCAATTAGTTCATATATATCCATATTCGCCATGATGGTTCCTATTCCTTATCGTATAAAGTAAAAAGTGATTGAGTTCCGAGATCCGCGCCGCCTTCGGCTGCAAGCTTTTTATACAAACTGAGAGCCGTATCCAGGCCCGGTGTATCAAGGTTCATACTATCAGATGATCCCGCGGCAATTTCCATATCCTTGATGAAATGTTTTACAAAAAAGCCGGGATCGAAATTCCCGGCGATCATTCGCGGACCATAATTCGCAAGCGACCAGCTGCCCGCCGCACCACCGGTAATACTTTCCAGAACGGTGGTTGGGTCAAGGCCGGATTTTTTTGCATAGGCGATCGCTTCACAGACCCCTAGCATCCCGGATGCGATTGCCACCTGATTACAGGCCTTGCAGTGCTGCCCCGCCCCAGCAGCTCCCTGGTGCACGATCGTTTTTCCCATAATCTGGAAAAGAGGGAGTACTTCATCAAAGGCCTCCTTGTCTCCGCCGGCCATTATAGAAAGCCGGGCCTCTTTTGCCCCGACATCTCCGCCGGAAACCGGGGCATCGATCGCGCTAATGCCTCGAGACTTCGCAGTCTCGTAAATTTTCACGGCGAGATCCGGCCGGGATGTAGTCATATCTATAACAAAAGATCCAGCGGCACAATTCTCAAGAATCCCGTCCCCGCCAAAGTACACTTGCTCTACATCAGGCGGAAAGCCCACTATAGTAATGATAACGCTGCACTTCGCCGCCAGGTCCGCGACGCGGTTTTCCCATATTGCCCCTTGCCGAACAAGGTCATCGGCGGCGGTCTTTGTTCTATTGAAAACACGAAGCTCATATCCTGCGGTAAGCAGGTGCCCCGCCATGCTTTTTCCCATTACACCGAGCCCGATAAAGCCAATTTTTGTATCTTCAATGGCATGTGCCACAATATTACTCCTCTTTAGTATTTCGACATATACTCCCTTAGACCAAGCCGATGTGTCAAGAAGCGCTTTATTCCATACCGTCCTTGAGGTATAGTCATTTCACATGAATATTTTGGCTGTTCTTTTTGATTTTGATGACACTCTCACGGTACCCGGCAAACTCGACTACCAAAAAATAAGGGCAGACATCGGATGTCCGGAGAACGAATCAATCCTGGATCATCTCAATTCTATCGACAATCTAAACCGGCGAAAAAACGCCGCTGCGATACTGCATCGGCATGAAATGAATGCGGCGGCGAAAGCCGCTCCCGCGCCGGGCGCGGAGGCGCTCATCTCTAGGCTCAAGGACCGGGATCTTGGAATTGGTATACTTACTAGAAACAGCCGGGCCGCCGTGAACCGCTCGCTGGAGAACTTTAAAGATGCACGCGCCGCGGATTTTGGGATAATCGTTACCCGAGACGATGACATTGAGGTAAAGCCCAGCCCGGAGGGAGTGCTTGCGGCGGCAGGCTTTTTCAATATAGCGGCGAATCAGATGCTTGTCGTAGGTGATTATATTTATGACATCGAAGCCGGAAACGCGGCTGGTGCTGTAACTGTTTTCATTGATGTAAGAAAGGATAAAGTTTTTACGCCGCCGGCAAGTGCCTATACAATTACTCACCTTCGTGAAATTCTGCAAATAATAAGCGAGTAGCTACATAACCTTTGGCAAATAGTCGGAGAATGCTTTCCCGTACTCCCGCACCGCCGGTCCGTAATGGGCAATTTCTATTAAAGCAGACTCATACCTGGTGTATTCAACCTGATCAACAATCCCACGGTATCTGAGCAGGACCAGCATCATATAGGCGTTGTAATAGTCGATACCCTTATCTCGGCATCTGAGAAGTATGCTCCGGTCTTCGGATATGAGCGCTTTTCCAAGAGTACTTGCCATATTGAAAAGCTGCGCGTCCGTCGATGTACCGGCGGCTGCCTCCGGCACATCACCAAGTATCTCAATCTCGAGATCCTCCATCCCTGCTTCATCTATTACCGCGGGGATGGTAAGAAGCCGTACCGCGCTACGAAGCTGCTCATAGAATCCTGCTTTTCGCAGATAGATGATTGAGGAAGTGTCTATAATCCCTGCCTTTAACTTCTCCAGTCTGGTGAGAACGTGGAGCAGCTCTCTCTCATCGATTTTCAAGAAAAATAGGCCTTTGCTTCCTCATCACCAATTTGGCTGCTGAGGAAATCCCGCGCGCTGATGTCGCATCCTTGAAAGACACCGGGTGCGGACTCCTCGGCGTTGGTCAGCGATTCGCCGGCGCAGGCGCAGACAAGAGCGGTGAACAGACCTAATACTTCGGGAGACGCCACCGTTGCGGAGTCCGCCGAAGAGACCTCCCCGGATTTGATCCTGGCCATATATTCGATGAGCTTTCCGGGGCTGTCCATGCCGTATCCGGTTACAGCGCCGGATTCTTCAAAGTTCATAAACTGAATATTCGGCACCTCATTACCCTGTGCGGTGATTTCTCTGAAGCCGTACCACTCATTCCACAGGTCTATCATTCCTTCGGAAAAAATCATTCTTCCTGACTGTACTGTAAGACAATGGGCGGTGTTCGGGAGAGCCCAGCCGGAAACGATATGGGCGGTGCTGCCCTCATATGTCCGTATTTCCGTATCTATCAGATCATATCCATTCACCGCAACTGGTTTGAGAGACGGCAGTTTGTGCCGGTATCCGGTGGCGCGAATAAACCAAGGCCGTTCGCCGGTTATAGTAATAAAGGTATCCGCCATGTGGGATGTTAAAAAGGTTAGAGGTGAGTTCTGTTCCGCAAAATCCGCGGAAGCAAAGAACCGGGGGGTGTAATTCGTATCTGCTACCAGCAGTCGATCCAGCATGTGCCAGGTGGAGACCTGTAACTTGCCATACTTGCCGCTTCGGCAGCCCGCTCTGGCAGTCTTAACCGCGGGATCTTCCCGCTTATGAAAATCTACACCGAGGAACCTTCCGGATGTTCTCATACCTTGGATCATCGCATGAGCATCTACAACAGTATGGGCGGTCGGCTTTGGCACCAGAACATCAAGGCCTTGTTCAAAGGCATGTAACACCGGTTCCATGTGCAAATGATCCGGAGTATTCACCGCGACCGCATCCAGATCCTCGGCGGTTATCATCTCTCGATAGTTTGCATACTTCGATGTGATTCCGTACTTCCCGGCAAACCATTCGAGATTTTCAATATCCACATCGCATGCGGCGCAAACCTCGATGAGGTGAGAATAAGAACTTGTAAAGTAAAGATGCTGATATATCTCTCGAACTACCGATCCCGTTCCAATAATGCCTAACCTGATTTTATCCATAGAAACGAGTATAAAAGCAACCGAAAAAAGTTGCCATAAAAAAAAGCCCCGGAAGCTGATGCCTCCGGGGTGGGAAATGCTAACCCTCGGTTATTCGAAATAGATATTATCGAAATAGATGGTGGCAGCAATAAAATCGGTGCCGTCGCTCGGCCATCCAAACTTGAAACCGTCGAACAGATTGGTATCGATTGGTTGTCCCGGATCGAATTCAACAACGGCTAGAGGAACGCTGTAAGTGACCCAATCGCCGCTGGTACTCACGTAGAAAGTTGAAGAGGTGGATATCAATGCTCCATTCATTTGACCAGAGGAGTCACTGACGAGAAACTGGAGGTTGTCAAAGCTGCCTGCAGCGGTAATATTCATGCTGAAAGTGATACTCGTAACCAAGTCGGTATCCACCACAATGAGCTCACCATAATTAAAATGGAGCCAAGGGGTGACATTAGCGCCTATATCCACGGCTTCGAAATCGGCCTCCAAAACATTGGTTCCGCCATCATTTCCAGGTACAGCTGCGCTGGAGCTATCGTAAGCAACATCCTGTCCGAAAATACCTAGCGTGCCTACAATTGGGTGCGTCGTATCCTCAGTGTAAATGCCGGCGCTTGTGTTTATGAGTAATGCAAAATCTCCCTGGGTTATGACTAAGGTAATCGGCGTGTCCTGAAAGTTGAAGTCGTATTTAGTTACGAAGTCACCGGAGTCGGGCCCGTCCACCCCGCCGTTGCTGTTCCCGTTCATGTCCGCAAAGAGGTGAATCTCGTATGCCCCGCTATCATCCTGCCATATCCAGTCCCCGGCCTCGTTATACAGAATCGCGATGTCGTCGCTATCTGTAGAGAGTAATTCTCCCGTACCGCTGGGTAGATTAAGGTCGCCTCCTACTGGTATCACAGCAAAGTAAATATCCACAGCGTCGAAATCTGGCGAACTCACCAATTCTACGAGACCTCCTGACTGCTCCACGAAATCACCTGCGGAATACGACTCATGGATCGAATATCCATCATAGGTCAGCGTGTTCGGAAAATCGAAGTCAACGCCATAGTCGTAGGGATCATTATACGGAGTGCCGTTTCCTGACATATCGCCGTTCATATCAATAACCGCATACATATCATAGCTAGTTCCGGAGGTGCCGAAGAAAATTTCGGAAGTCGGCGGATAGCCGATGAATAGCGGGGTCTCTGCATGTCCTGAGCTGTCTACTACAACCTCAGCGGACGCTATGATGTAGTTGATTGCGTTTTCGTCCATTACGGTGCCAGCGGGAACGATTATAAATGCTGCGGTTCCGCCGCCGGCTTCGAGCATATTTATCTCGCCGGTAATGGCCCCTTGTATATCAACAGGTGCGGTGTCCAGGTCCATAGTGACAGTCATGTTGCCATTTGCGAAAAAAGGTATTTGGTCACTCGTGATATCTCCAGGACCGGGTTCAGTGTTTACAGGATCTGCATCGCTGTTGACATCGATAAAGAAATAGATCTCGTAATTTGTTCCGCCGGAAGCTATCCAATCCAGAGAAGAAATACGGTCTGCTAAAATCATGCTGCCCGAACCTGAGCTAATGACAAAGTCTCCGCCGGCTACAAAATTTTCCGCAACTTCCGGAGCTTCACCTTCTACGATAGCACCGAAGTATACGGTTGCGCCGTTATAATCGTCTGCATTGAGAATCTCAAAGGTTACAGTTCCATCTACGTATACTGCCTCGATGGTATATGTGCCAATCGAAACCGCTTCGTTATTTGTCTCGTTGTCCTCGGCAACTGTGTCACCGATGTCGATAAATGCCCCGATGAAATACTCCCCTGCATCGAGGGTAACGCCGTTTACATCCATGAAGACGTCGATTTGGGTCACGCTGTCAATATCTATCTGTTTCTGACCCTCGGCAGGTATATCAACAGTAGCCTCAAAAACCTTGGTGTCGTTCACACTGCTGATGGTCGCGTCTGCCGATAGAAAAACCGAGTAGGTTACTGTCATGTCAGAGGTGCCGTTATTACGCAGGATTATACGCACGCCGACGACTTCCTCATTACTAATGAGAGGCTCAACAGATTGTACCTGCAGATCCGATGAAGAAAGCCCAAGAATATCCATGAGCACATCGCAAGACGAAATACCCAGTAATGAGAGGACGATTATAATAACCATGATGAATAGACAAGTTCTCTGCTTCACTTCATTGCCTCCGGAGGAAAAAGGCAGGAGACGCGCATAATGGATGTGCTTTCTACTTTTTCCGCTTATTAATAATGATTACCTTTACTATATCGTAGGATTGGTTAAAAAACCAGTCACCATGTATACAAATAGCAGCGAAAAACCGGTCTTGACGAGGGAATTGTCTCGTGTTACTAATGAGGGAAGAGGAAGAAAATGAAGTTCGCGGGACTAAAAAAGGCACTTAATGCTTTCGATATTCTCTCCAACGGGAGAGGTGTGTCCGCAGCTTTGTACTGATATACCAGGTACAAGAGAAAAAGCCGCAGCGCACAGGAGCTGCGGCTTTTTTTGTGTTCCGGGCAGAAAGTCCACGGCGATTGATGTGCAGCGGCGAACAGTCCGGAAAAATGAGGAAGACGATGTCAGTAATACAATTTCATTCAGTACATAAACATTTTGGTGAATATGATGTCCTAACCAATCTCAGTTTCACTTTGAATCCCGGTGTGAAAGTCGGCCTGATCGGCCCGAATGGTGCCGGTAAGACCACCATGCTGAAACTCATTCTCGGGAACGAAGAGCCGTCGAGCGGCAAGGTAACCCGGGGATTCGGCATCAAGATCGGTTACGTACCTCAGTACCCCAACTTCATTGCTGGGTGCACCGTGCACGACGCTCTCATGATGGATGTTCATAATGCAGAATTGAAGCTGCAGGAGGCCGAAAAAGCG
>JABGPX010000668.1 GCA_018644745.1 Spirochaetales bacterium | reverse complement strand
GCCGGCGCGGCAAATTGATACTCTAACTTGAGAATTTTTGCCGCCCCGTAACCAAGCCAGAATATCAGCAGCGTTTGAATAAATAGCGGTATTGCGATCCACAGAATGGTGAGCGGATTTGAAGCGATAACCTCACCTTTAAATGAAAAGAGTAAAACCAGAGTCGCCAGCAGCGCAATCACCGTAATTGGGGTGAGTTTCGGGAGGAACTTGTTCTTAAACCATTCGATTCCCTTTGCTTGTATTATCCAGCGTCTCGAGAACAAGCCAGCGATAAGCGGCAGGGCCACATAGACTCCTATCGAGAGCAGCAATGCCTGCCATGGCACCGGCAGCCGGCCGATTCCAAGAAGAAAACCTCCGAGTAGTCCGTAAAGCACCAGCATGGTGAGTGAGTTAATCGCCACCATCACCAGCGTCAGTCCGTCGTTGCCTTTTGCCAGATAACCCCACACCAACACCATCGCCGTGCACGGCGCAATTCCCAGCAGTATGCAGCCGGCGAGATAGCTCCTCCACAGAGGCACTTCGAGCATCTTGATTCCGTCGGCGATTACCACCGTGCCGGATCCGTGGGTAGAGCCCACAGCGAGATCCAACCCCAAAGGCATTTTGATAAGATCGGTTGCCTCCGTTCCGATCACTCCCTTGAATACTACTCCCAGGAAGAATGAGGCGATAAGAAACATGGTAAACGGTTTTATTGCCCAATTGATTATCAGAGTCAGCAGCACAGGCTTTTTATTCCTGCCGGCTTTTACCGCGCTAGTGAAATCGATCTTCACCATAATCGGATACATCATGAAAAAAAGGCAAACTGCAATTGGAATCGATATTACGGGAGCCCCCTGTACGCGAATAGCCATGCCGTCGAAAGTAGCCGCTAAATTCGGCATAATCTTCCCAAGGAAAATGCCGGCGGCTATGCATAAACCGACCCATATCGAGAGATACCGTTCGAATGCGCTGATGCCTTCACGTTTCTTGCTCATTGTGTTTTCCCTTGACCAAATGAAAATCGCCTTATCAGACTATTGTAAAGCACAAAAAAAGCCCATATGGTAAGCAATCAAAATACAGGGTATTAAAATGACAAACCGGGAGCGCTTTCGCCGTATCATGAACTTTAAATCATTCGACCGTCTCCCCATCCTCGAATGGGCTGGCTGGTGGGACAAAACGATCGATCGATGGCATGACGAGTCTTTGCCGACCGAACTAACCGACCGCTATGAGATATGCACTTATTTTGGTCTGGATATCTACAAGCAGGAGTGGCTTCCCGTGCGAGGACCGGATTGCCCGAAGCCGGCTTCTCACGGCGCCGGTATTATCAGTGATGAAGATGGATATGATTTGATAAAAAAACATCTTTATTCGCCTGATGCCGTAAATGCCGAGCAGTGGAAGGATCTCGGGAAAAAGCAGGCCGACGGCTCCATAGTTGTCTGGTTTAGCCTTGATGGGTTCTTCTGGTTTGCTCGAACTCTTCTCGGCATCGAGCGTCATCTCTATGCGTTTTACGATCAGCCCGATTTGATGCATCGAATGAACAACGATCTTACCGAGTGGATGATCCAATCTGTTGAGAAGATCTGTGAATACTGCTCGCCGGATTTCATGACTTTTGCCGAAGACATGAGCTACAATCACGGCCCGATGCTCTCTGAGGATCTTTTTGATGAGTTTATGCTGCCATATTATCATCGCATAATCCCGGTTCTCAGAAAGCATAAGATCACTTCGATAGTAGATTCAGACGGAGATATAACCGTTCCGGCTGCCTGGTTTGAAAGAGCGGGAATAGAAGGCATACTTCCGCTCGAGAGACAATCCGGCGTAGATATAAACACCCTGCGGGAAAACCATCCCCGAATGAGATTTATCGGCCATTATGACAAAATGGTTATGAACAAGGGCGAAGCGGCAATGCGCGCGGAGTTCGAGCGGCTTCTGCCGGCGGCTTCAAAGGGTGGTTTCCTCATCAGCTGCGATCATCAAACACCGCCTGGTGTTTCGTATAATAATTATCAGATTTATATGAAACTGTTCAAAGAGTACGCCTTAAAAGCCGGAGATATGTCTTAAGCCGACTTCTACACCCGCTGGCATTCCGGGCAGATGTAGCATGCACCGCCTTCAAATGAAAATTTCTCAATCTCTGCCCCGCATTTCCCGCACGGCTTTCCGAGGGACCCGCGATACATAACCGGTTCGTAGCTACCCGGCTCATTTAGCAAATTACGTTCTGTAATGCGGCCACCTGCCCCGGTTGCTTCATCCGCCACATCGAGAAAAGCTTCGAACAGGAGTGCAGCCTCCTCTTCGCTGAAACTGCTCACCTTTCGGCGGGGATGGATACCTGCGCGCCAGAGGATATCTTGAGCATAACCGTTGCCGAAGCCGGTAAAATATTTTCTAGATACTATCAGCTTCTTTGCGTTGACCTTTTCCCGTTCATCCCAGGATGCCAGGAATGCCAGGAAATGTTTGAGTGTCACCTGTCCCCGGACAGGCTCCCTGGCCTCGTCTTTTATTCGTTGTATTGACGCGTCCATTTCAGATTGTGTTTGAGCTCCGAAAAACCCCCACATCACGACCGAATGAGTAAGGGTGGTACCGTCGGAGAAATCGATCCGTATGTCATGCTTTTTCGGCATAGTCGTTATATCGCTGTGATACAGGATTTTTCCGCCGGTATCGCCGATATTCAGTGCGGCGCCGGACTTCATTACAATAAACAGATGATTGCCGCAGGACGAGCATGAGTGAACCGACTGCCCCTCCAGACGCTCGGAGAACTCCTGCGGCGAATTTGATGAGAAGACAAACTTTTTTTCCGGCGTGAGGAACTTTGCCGCTTGGATTTCTTTCCTTTGAAGCAGATCCCCCGCTTGTGCGGCTATCGTTTTAATTTCCGGATACTCCAGCATTGATTCAATCTCCTGTGGCGTACTGAATTACTATTCACCAGCATAATCCCTGAGTCGCCAAGATGCAAATAATAACCTCTTGATACTTTTTCATGTATGGGCGTATTCTCAATGCACTGTAATAAGAAATGAGGTACCAACGTGAAAGCACTCGAAGATTTACAGGCTCATTATCCGGATCTTGAGCCGTCAATGCATACCATATCCGACACCTGCGATCTGATTGTCACCGGCTATATGAACGGCGGCAAAGTACTCACCTGCGGGAACGGCGGCAGCGCGGCCGATTCCGAGCACATTGTCGGGGAACTGCTGAAATCATTTGAAAAAGTTAGGCCGTTGTCGGATGATATCACCGGCAAAATAAAAAGCGCATATCCCGACCTGGAAAGCCGGTTTGCGGAGAATCTCCAGATGCCCCTTCCCGCAATCTCCCTTACCTCGCATTTCGCGTTCTCGACGGCTTTTGGGAATGATGTCGATCCGGCGTTCACCTTCGCTCAAGCCCTGCTGGGATTGGGAAAGGCGGGGGATGTTCTTCTGGGTTTAACCACATCGGGCAATTCGGAGAATGTGGTACTCGCGGCAAAACTCGGGAAGGCTCTTGGTATCCGAACCGTCGGGCTGACTGGTGAGGACGGCGGTGAACTTCTAAATATCTGCGACCTATGTATTCGAGTACCTGCCGCGCGTACCTACCGCGTACAGGAATACCATATCGCCGTGTACCATGCGATCTGCAGAGCCGTAGAGGATTCTTTTTTCAGTTAGTTATAGAAGGTACAACAATGAGCGAATACATCGGCGTAGATATTGGCGGAACCAAGTGTGCGGTCGTAGCGGGAAACGCGGACGGCAGCATTACAAGCAAAGATAAGTTTGCTACCGGCATCGGACCGGTCCCAACCCTCGATCGAATACAATCGGCTATTGGCGCAATCCTGGAATCAGAACATCCAAAAGCGATCGGAATCAGCTGCGGCGGACCTCTCGATTCTTCCCTCGGTATCATCAAATCTCCTCCGAATCTTCCCGGATGGGACAACATAGGAATAAAGGATGTTTTAGAGTCAGCATTCGGCCTTCCTGTCTTTCTTCAGAATGACGCTAATGCCTGCGCTCTTGCCGAGTATCGTTTTGGGGCCGGCAAGGGTACAAGAAATATGGTTTTCCTTACCTTTGGCACCGGGCTGGGTTCCGGCATTATTCTCGATGGCCGCCTCTACGAAGGTACCAATGGTATGGCAGGCGAAGTCGGACACATCCGCCTCGCCGACGACGGGCCGGTAGGCTATGGTAAGGAAGGCTCATTCGAGGGTTTCTGCAGCGGCGGCGGCATAGCTCAACTGGCAAAGGACATTGTGAGGAAACGGCTGGCGCAGGACGATCCGGTGAGTTTTCTTCCTGATAGCGGTGTAAACAGCATCACCGCTCGAATCGTTGGGCAAGCAGCTGAAGCCGGCGACAAGCTTGCTCAATCAATACTGGGTCTCAGCGGTCGGTGGCTTGGTAAAGGTTTGTCTATTATCATCGATATTCTTAATCCCGAGGTAATTGTTATTGGCAGCGTCTTCGCGCGAAGCAGGAAGTTCCTTCAACCCCCCGCGGAAGAAGTCATCAGGGCAGAGGCGCTTTCTCCCGCAGCCGCTGTCTGCAGGATAGAACCCGCCGGCCTTGGCGAGAAAATTGGTGATATTGCGGCTCTTTCGGTCGGCATAGACGGTCTCGAGCATTCCTAAGTGATACAGCTTCCAGATTACTTCAAGACCAAAATCGCCGCCACTTTCAAAGAGGCGGGAAAGCAATGGATCAATGAGTTCCCGTCTATTCTTGAATCATGTATTGATTACTGGTCGCTATCCGAAATCCAGGTGATCCCGGATCTTTCCGTCAACTTTATTGCCAGGGCGCGAATGAGCACCGGCAGGTATGTTGTGTTGAAGGCTGGAGTTCCGAGTGCCGAGTTTAACAGCGAAGTTGAAGCTCTCCAGATTCTTGATGGGACCGGCTATGTCAAACTGCTCGACGCCAACATGCAGTTTACCGCCATGATACTCGAAGAGATTCGGCCGGGCACACCGTTGGCAGATATTGAGGATTGGGAGCAAGCGACCCGGATTGCCGCTGTAGTGATGAAGAGATCGCTGCGACCCGCCCCGAAGGTCCATTCCCTGCCGTCGGTACTTCAATGGACGAAAGGCCTCGACAAGTTGAGGCCTCACTATGGGGGAGGAACCGGCCCTTTTCAGGAAGCTCACGTAAAGATGGCCGAATCTCTTTTCTCAGAGCTCATAGAATCATCAGATACAGAGGTGCTGATCCACGGCGATTATCATCACTGGAATATATTACGTGACGGTAACGGTGACGTTGCCGACGACGGTGACAATGTGTGGCGGATAATCGATCCGAAGGGCTTGGTCGGCCCTCCGGGATATGAGATTGGTCAGTTTCTTGGTAACTTCCCGAATGACCTGGAAAAGACCCATAATATAGGAGAAGTCAACTCACGGCGTATTGATATATTTTCAGAGGTACTCGAGATACCCCGCCGCCGGCTTCTCAAATGGGGATTTGCTCAGCGCGTTCTCTCCACCTGGTGGTGCGTAGAAGACGGCAGTGATTGTTTGGGCCACGGGCTCGCGACAATTGCCGCGATGGCGCCTCTGGTGGAGGCTCTTTGAGCATCGGCGGGTTTTGGGTGACCAGCGGCGGCAGTCTTATTATATTTCAAAGGTATGCTCTGGAGATATAGATGAAGAAACTAAGCCTCCTGTTGATTGCCTTTACCGCTCTAGTTGGCTGTACGCCGAAAGAGAAAGCCCCCGACGTTGGCCTCGCATCATACAGCGGCTTATCGGCTGCAATTGCAGGCGGCGACGATATCATCATTTATGACGTTCGAACTGCTGAAGAATATGAATCCGGTCATATACCCGGAGCTCTCAACATGTCACATGAGCTCATCAAAAAAAACTTTCCCGTAAATGACAAATCCGCGGTTATCGTGGTGTACTGCACTGCCGGTGTCCGGTCAGGAAAAACAGACCGGGTTCTCGCGAAACTTGGCTACACAGGCATAATAGATTTCGGCGGCATCACGAAATGGGAAGGTAACCTGGTGAAAGGGGGGGCTCCAAACTGAAACCCCGCGACCGGGCGATTGCGGCTCTTTCCGGCGGTCTCCCTGATAAAGTTCCTACCATGGAAATTGACTTCCAACTCCATCAAGACCTGCTTGGACGACAGCTTCTTCTGGGTGACCAACTAGGTAAACTCCGCGGAAAGGAGCGGGAAGCAGCATTGCGTAATAATGCGGAGATTTACGCCGAAACCGCGGCTCTCCTCGATCTGTCCGCCATAACTGTCCATCCCCCGGCAATTGAATGCAGCCCCGGTTATGTCCCTCCGTGGAGCTATCCGGATATTGAAGACCATTTGAAGGTGATTCGGATGGTGTACGATATGGCGGGAGGCAGTATTCTCATCGCAATGGGAATTGACGGTACTTTTGCGATTCCAGATGGTCAAGGATATGAGGATTTCATATATAGTTTTTACGACTCACCTGATGAACGGAAGGCAGAGGCCCGGGAGCGCGCGGTTTGGGCCGTAGAAATCATGAAGAGGATGATCGACGCCGGCGCCGAGGTATTGTATAACTGCTCCGATTATTGCTTTAATACTGGTCCATTTCTCCCTCCAGACATGTTTGAGGAATTTATTTTCCCTTTTTTAAGATATCAAACTATAGAACTGCGCCGCGCCGGCGCCTGGGTAATCAAGCACACCGATGGCAATATGCTTCCCATTTTAGAAATGCTCATCGAGTCGGGACCTCACGCTATACACTCCATCGATCCTGTCGCCGGAATGGATATACGAGAAATCAAGACGCGATGCAGGGGCAGAGTGGCGGTAATGGGAAATGTGAACACTTCATACCTGCAGACCGGTCCCGCCGAGGCTGTCAGGAGGAGCGCTGAATATGCGTTGACCAACGGTATGCCCGGAGGCGCTTATATCTATTCCAGCTGCAATTCTATCTTTGAAGGAATTCCTCTGGACAACTATCAGGCTATGCTGGAGGTCAGGGAGGAGCATGGATACTATTCTAAGGAATATTAACACATGAAGGGTCGGGAACGGGTACTGCATGCTATTGGTCATAAAGAAGCCGACAAGGTACCGAAGGGGGAGCTCTGCATTGAAGCAGATATCGCGAACAGGCTTTTAGGCGAGGAGTTTCCCAATGATTATCAGCACTTTGAGCGGGACAAGAAGGTTCGTGAACTCCTTTCAATAGATCTCATAGATCTTGGCGATTGGCCTTTGGAAGAAATCGGAAAAACCGAAGAGGGCTATCCTGTATGTCGCGGTATATACGGGGATGAGTCGATTTACAGCGCGACCAGCAAGCATCTGCTGCGTCCTATGCTCGCCGATATTGGCGCGGCCTCCTCGTATTCGGTCCCTGACATCAAGAAAGTGTCCGGT
>JABGPX010001009.1 GCA_018644745.1 Spirochaetales bacterium | reverse complement strand
TCAAACCACCCCTCGGGAATCGGAGTTCCATCTTCTTTCGGCATCCGATCGATATACAGCTTGAATGACATTGGCAGCTGAAGCCCATCCTCGGGCCGGCCTTTCCTTGTAGTAAATCCTGCGCTATGGGCAACCTGGGCTTCACCGGTGGTATCGATATACTGGCTCGCGGTTAGCAGTTCCGTCCCGGACGCTCCGCAGAGAACAACCGCCTCTATTCGATTACCTTCCATGATCACATCTATGAATTTTGTATGGAGAAGTAATTTAATATCCCTCTTAAGCAGAACCTCCTGAAGCACGATAGAGAGCAGCTCAGTGTCCATGAGCCGACCGTCTTTTGAGCCTGGAATTCGATCCGGATCGTACCTCGTGCCGTAAGGCGCGTATGGCGAAATGCCTCCGAATGCGGTAAGTCCTTCAACAATTTCGTCAAACACCTCGCCTTGCCCGGCTGTCTCGCCGCAGAAACCGGCCACACCGCCGGTTGTCATATTTCCACCGGTGGCGGCGAAATTCTCAACAAGCACCACTTTAGCTCCTGACTTGGCGGCAGCGCATGCCGCGGTAACGCCGGCTATTCCTCCGCCGAGAACGGCCACATCGGCTTGATATTTAACCTCAAGAGTTTTCGACCAGGAAAATATGCCCATATAATAGCTCCTCTTATCTAACCCGAACAGTTTAGGAATTTAGCAAAAAAAAGCCACGTGGATCAGCAAAAATCACCGCCCACGTGGCCTTATAATTCATTATAAATGAGTTTAACTATTTCTGGGAAGAATAAAACTCATTCATTTCTGCGGTGATGTCATCTCCGCCATTCTTCTTCCACAGGCCGACATACTCGTCCCACTTATCCAGTGAAAACTCGCCGGTGATAATTTTCACGGCGTATTCTACCCACAACTTCTGCAGTTCTGCTCCATACTCAACCATAGACGGGGCTTGATAATAGGGAACCGCCGAAGTGATACCATCATCGGCCGAAACTTCCAGCGCCTTCCAGGCAATTTCAAAAATATCCGGGTCTTTACCGGTGCTGTCTATAACATACTGCCGGAAATCCGGTTCTCCCCAAGGCACATAACTGGTGTGATATGCTCGGGCGTATCCATCCACAGGAGTGTCGGCGCTTTTTACTCGAACACCGTCTACTACAGAGAAGTTCGTACCTTTGAAGCCAAAGTCGTAGTCTTTTCCGGCATCGCTGAACCGCCAATTATAAAATTTAACCGCAACAGC
This sequence comes from Spirochaetales bacterium, assembly GCA_018644745.1. Next base: position 6,221 of record JABGPX010001009.1, on the reverse strand, counting down.
CGGATCATCCGCATCGATGGTTACGAAATAAACGCCTTCAGCGAGAGATAGAGTTGCGGCGTTCCCGCTGTACCCATCCGAACCCACGGGTGTATGGATCGGTTTGACCAATCCGCCGGTCATGTTTGCTACTCCGGTGTTCTTGATAATAGTGTCGGTTCTATATTTCGGTTCCCACCAGGAACCTAACCAGGTGCCGATGGTTCCTTGATATACTCGCTCCATCCACGCGCCTTGATCGTTCAAATAGAACTCAGGATCCAATAATCCCTCTTCATATATACCATTCAGGTATGCAAGGGCTTTCTTCATTTCCGGGCGAACCGTGTTGTAAACGACTTTCCCGTTTATGTCGGTCCATTGGCCTCCGGTTTGAATTACGCCAAAAGCACCAAAGATAGGATCGAGACCTCTTAGGTCTCCATCACGAATAAAAGCGCTGATGCCCATAGTATCTGCTTTCCCATTTCCATCGGGATCAGAATCTCTGAACTTCCGCATCATATCCGTGAACTCATCGAGAGTAACCGGATCATCAACACCCACAGAATTTATCCAATCCTTGCGCACCCATAATACTCTATTTGGAATGCTGTCCTTACCCGGAACGGGGTAAAAATACACCGCGGGTAAGCCATAGATTTTTCCATCGACAGTTACATGCTTCCACATGTTTTCCGGCATGTTCGCCAGGATATCCTGCCCGTGTTCTTTTAGCAGGTCATCGAGGGGGACCACTAATCCATCATCTACATATTTGTAGAGCTGAGCAAAATTGCCCTGGACTAAATCAGGCATGTCGCCTGAAGACATAACCAGAGTGAGTTTATCATTATAGGTAGATCTTTCCGGCCTCATGTAGATCGGGTTGATGCCGCTGGACTCCCGAATATAGTTGATATAAACATTATCCCAGAAATCCACTCCCTCGGGCATTGCCTGACGCGCCGGCCGGTTGTTGAAAATTGAGAGCTCAGGCGGCTCTCCCGAATCGGTGCTTTCCGAAGCACCAGTGGCCCACATAACAGCAGGCAGCAGCACAATGAGTACCCACACTAAGATACTTTTTCTTGTTTTCATCCTCTTTCTCCTCCAGATATATTTAATGGGCTACAACGTAACCCGCTTCACAACCTAACCCTTTACAGATCCTACCATTACACCTTTCACAAAATATTTTTGCACAAAAGGATAAACGCATAAGATCGGGATAACACTTACCAGAATCGCCGCCATCCGAAGCGATTCTAAGGCAACTTCATCTTCCGGCAATTCGGGAGATTCCAATATCGACGCGGACTGAGCTACAATCTCCCGTAAAAACATTTGCAGAGTCCAAAGACTTCGTTTCGAAATATACATAATGGCCAACATAAATACATTCCAATGCCCCACCGCATAAAAGAGCCCTATCGTAGCGATAGCCGCGGCTGACAGAGGAATGATTATCTGAAAAAGGACCCGCACCTGCCCCGCACCGTCGATAATTGCGGATTCTTCGAGTTCCTTTGGAATTGATGAGAAGAAATTTCGGAGCAGAATGCAATAAAATGGCGAAATCAGCCCCGGCAATAGGTAGGCCCAATAGGTATCTATAATGCCGAGATTACGGATAATAAGATATGTGGGAATCATTCCTCCGCTAAAAAACATCGTAAATACGACGGCAAAATTCAGAAAAGCCCAAAGCTTTAGGGTTTTGCGGGAAAGCGGGTACGCAAGAGTGGCCGTAATAATCATATTAAATACAGTTCCGACAGCGGTGATAAATATCGTATTGAACATAGATGTGCGGTACGCCTGGTTCACCGTAAGCTGCCGCACCGGCTCGAGGGGCAAACCCACAGGATAGAAAGTAACCTTTCCACCGACTACGGCGGCGTTGTCGCTCATCGCGCTTGCCGCTACATGGGCGAAGGGATAGAGAATTGTTAACGAGAAACCGACGAGAAAAACCAGATTGAATACTCCAAACCATTTTTCGCCGGGGGTGATTTTTTTTCTCATATTACCACAAACTCTCTTCTGCCATTCTTCTACTGATCCAATTGGCAAAGACAAGCAAACCAAAACCAATGAGGGTGTTGAAGAGCCCAACCGCCGCGGTATAACTGAACCGCCCCTGTCCGAGCCCGACCCGGAAGATATACGTAGAGAAGACGTCACCAACCCGATAAAGCATCGGATTGAGAAAAACATAGACCTGCTCAAATCCAACGGACATGATGTGTCCAATATTAATGAGCAGCAGAGTGATAACCGTCGGCATTATACCCGGCAGAGTAACATGGTAAATCTGCCTGAGTTTTGCCGCACCGTCTATTTCGGCGGCCTCATAGAGTTCCTGGTTTATGCCGGCCATCGCCGCTAAGTAAATTATAGAACTCCAGCCAAGCTCCTTCCACGCGCCGGAAAACACAATAAGGCTGCGAAACGCCCGAGGGTTAATAAGAAAAGTGAGCGGTTTAACTCCCGCGTCGATGAGTAATCGGTTAATAGATCCTGATTGAGGTGCAAACAACTGAAAGAAAATACCGCTCACTACCACCCAGGAAATAAAGTGGGGGAAATACGAAATTGTCTGAAGTACTTTCTTTAGCCGTAAGTTTTTAAGCTCATTGAGCATGAGAGCGAAAATAATTACGATGGGCGTGATAACAAAAATTCGATATACGTTTATTAGGAGGGTATTTCGCACCAGGAATTTAAAATCAATACTATTGAAAAGCCTGATGAAATGTTTGAATCCTACCCACTCACTCTGCATAATGCCGAGTCTTGCGGAAAAGTCCTTGAAAGAAACAATAATTCCGTACATCGGCATGTATTTAAAAATGACAAAATATGCCAATCCAGGGACGGCCAATAAGTATAAAGATCGATTCTTGAGCAAATCTCTTCCAATGGCTCTTACGCGAGAAAAGCGGCGAGTATTAACCGATGAATCGACTATGGATGACAAACAAGCTCTCCTTTCAACATGATTCCCTGATTATAAGTTCAGTATCAAACTGCATTCTATTTGGTAGGATTGCTTCTCCGCTCATCAATTTATGCAGCCTTCGGAATGCTTCCTGCGTTATGCGTTCAGTAGGCATTGCAACGGTGGAAAGAGTCGGATTCAAATAACTGGCAACCGGTATGTTGTCAAAACCAATTACCGCCAACTCGGCAGGCACATGTACCCCTAATCTCCGTGCTCCCCGCAAAACACCAAGGGCCAATGAATCACCCGTACAGAAAATTGCTGTTGGCGCATCACCTACCTGCAAAAGATGCTCCACACATTGCTCGCCGCCTTCGAATTCTGATGAAGCGCCCGCAACGAGAGAGGCGTCGAAAGACATTGCATTGGTTTCCAATGCCCGTTTGTACCCGTGAAGCTTTCGGAGAAATGGAATGTTGTGCGGGTATGTATCCCGAGTATCATCTCCAACTAATGCAATTCTTTTATGACCGACTTTTATCAAATAGGTGACAGCCTTGAAAGCGGCGCTTTCCCTGTCTACCGAGAGCAGATGGAACAAGCCGGCGTGCTTCTCCAGATCAATATCAAAAGTTTTTGCGAAATGATCCAACTGCTCCGGATCACTTAAAAAAACAAAAGGAGTGCCTCTGCTGATAAAACCAGCCATTGTCGCTGACGCTCGCAGGTCGTGGCGTTTACTCGGCATAGTTGGAACACCGCAAATAATCATCCCGTCAATCATTCTGTCGTATAAATCTGATAAGCAATCAATATCAATCGGCGATATATGATCTCCGGCGTAGCAGCAGAGAATAACCTGATATCCTTCCTTTCTTGCCGAGGATTCTATCCCATGTACTACGTTTGGATATGCCGGATTGGTTATTGTAGGCACAAGAACACTAATCGCCTTGGTTCTATTAGTTTTAACGCTTCTAGCTACCATATTAGGGCGGTATCCCAGTTCATCTACCAGCGAAAGCACCTTTGTTCGAGTAGCTTCACTAATCGAAGGCTTCCCGTTTAAAACAAGAGAAACCGTAGCTATTGAGACATTCGCTCGCTGAGCCACATCCTTCAATGTTACCACTACGAAGCTGCTCCTGACTTAAACGTTTAAGTTATCTTATCGTAAGCCCTATAAAGCTGTCAAGTTTTTTCTCAAACTCATCATTTTCATGTGCATTTTTCTGTCTATTCAGCTAAAAAAAATCTCTTTACCAATTCAAACGTTTGAGCTATTATATAAAACGCCTCATCAAGCAGATTGAGGAATTGAAAATAGACAATGAAAACCATCAAGGCGGCAGCATGGCCGCGATAAGAAGCTCTATTGAGATACCAAATTGGCAAAGACAGGTAATCACCACGCCTGATACGAGAGATATATCCGTACTGGTAAAGCATGGAAGCGGGCCGCAGCTGATCTATGTTCCGGGCACCTGGTCGGATGCAGTATCGGCTATACCGTTTCTTTCATATATAGACTCTGATTTTTCAATCGCTGTAATCGACATGCCGGGCCATGGAGAGAGTTCCTTCGCGCCGCTTGACTACTCGATTGAGACTTTATCCGCCGATGTGTTATCAGTCGCGGACGCCGTCGGAGTTAAACGCTTCGCGGTATCGGGGCACAGCCTTGGGGCAATGACATCAATCGATATAATTAAAAACAGCGCGAATCGTCTAATCTGTTCAATCCCAATAGAAGGTTGGACGTCCTTCCATGTTCAGAAGAATGCGTTTGGGAACGACAATGCGGTGTTTGAGAATTCGGCGATTGCCCAATGGCTTCAAGAAGATGAAAAAAGACGGTTAGATTCCTGGCTTGGTAACTGGACGAAGGAACAGAGACAAACCTTTGGAACCATGTGGCGGAGATGGAATGGGTACGAGATACTTGTCCGAGCTGGTGTCCCGGTGCTGGAAATATGGGGTGACAGAGGGCGACCGAGACCGACGAACAGTATCATGGAAATACCGGAAAATACGATGATAAAAGTCCATTGGGTTGCCAATGCATCACATAAACTCACCGTGGAGAAGCCAGAGGAAGTGGCAGGTACTATTAACGATTTCATTAGCTGTATTGAGAAAGGTAAGAATTGATATGAAGATAGTAGTTATTGGTGCGGGAAGCTCCACCTTCGGGCGACGAACGGTTACCGATGTTCTCTGCAACACATCCCTTGGGTCCGCGGGAGTTGAACTCGTTCTGGTCGATACCGACCCCCAGCGATTAGGTTCGATTCACAAACTTTCAACCATGCTAAAAAAAAACCTGGAATCTTCAACCGTTGTAACTGCGACGACACAGCGCGAAGAAGCCCTGCCCGGCGCGGATTATGTGCTGATTTCTGTAACCCAGCAGCGATATGAGCTCTGGGAACAAGATTTCAGGGTTCCTTATGCGTACGGGTTTAAGCAGGCATATGGAGAGAACGGCGGGCCGGGTGCGCTTTTTCATGCTCTGCGAAACATCCATGTAATCCTATCAATTGCCAAGGACATTGAACGAACTTGCCCTTCGGCTTTTGTGCTAAATTTTTCAAATCCTGAGAGTCGCGTGCTGTACGCCTTATCAACCCTAACGGAACTCAACTCCATTGGTTTATGTCATGGACAACACGATGCTTTGCAGGCGATCTGTCAGATGCTTAAGAAAACCGAGGATGACATAGACATAACCGGAGGGGGCATAAACCATCTGTTCTGGCTCCATGAGATAAAAGAACGAAAAACCGGCAAAGATCTTTATCCGAGCCTGCGGGAAGCCGCCGCAAAAAACAAGAATCAAGAATTTACGCTGCCCAAAAAACTGCTGGAAATTTACGGCATGCTCACCTACCCTGACAATACGCACGCAGGCGAATACTTTTCCTTTGGCGCGGAATACATGAAGAATAAATGGGTGCACGGATTGGAAAGCCGAGGGATAAACGATGGGCATAAAAGCGAAATTGACTTGCTTGCACCATATATAAATGGAGAGAAACCTCTATCCGAAATATCGATTTCTTCAAGAGAAGTCGTCATTCCCATGATCGTCGCCCATTCTAAGAATGCTCGGGCCCGGTTCATTTCAGCAAATGTGATGAACGAAGGGTTATATGTGCCGAATGTAATGGCTGACGGCATTATAGAGGTGCCGGTTGAGGTAGACGGTTCCGGAGTTCATCCTCAAACTATACCTGCATTGCCGGAAGGTGTAGCGGCTTTCGTGCGCACACAAATGGCGATTCAAAAATTAACG
>JABGPX010000551.1 GCA_018644745.1 Spirochaetales bacterium | reverse complement strand
CCAGTACATACTCATCACGCCATGTATTTCCATTGTCATCAGATATCGCGCATACAATCGGTGTTCTTTCCGCCCAATCCCCTTCTACAGGATTATATACCAATACCAGCTTGCCGTTTTCAGTTTTGGCGACATCAATCCCACTATTATTATTCGGCAGACCTGTCGGATATGCCTCGCACCAGGTCTTTCCGCCGTTTAGAGAATCAGATCTGTATATCGCACCTTCAGTACTCCTGAGCAGCATGTGGACATGATTCGGCTGTGATTCCCAAAGCGTCGGTTGAATAATACCTTTCCCGTTTAGATTTTTCCGGTCCAAAGGAATCCTTTCGCTTTTTATCCAGGAAATGCCTTCGTCTTTTGATATGTCTACAAAAGCATCCCAGGCAGTGTCGGTCTCTATCGATGCAGGCGCTAATATTGTATTATCCAGCAGAGTAATTGCTTTGTTTTTTACAGGACCTCTGCCGCCTATGTCCCCTTTTATTAATTCTCTTGGCTCACTCCACGTATGGCCGTTATCGGAAGACTCGGCCGCCATCGTATACCATTTCCTGGGATTGATTCCGACCTTATAGTAAAGAGTTAGCCTGCCATTACTGCCGCTATGTAATACCGGATTCCAGCACGCCACACCGCTTTTATCCGCCACCTTCAGAGGATCAAACCACCGGCCATTTTTCTTGCGCGAACACCATATAGCAACATCCGCATCATTTTCGTGGGTTCCCCCAAACCAGGCGGCCAATACTTCGCCATCGTTCAAAGCCAGAACAGTAGACGCATGGCATTGCGGGAAGAACCTCTTTGGTGCAAAAATATGACTCTTATCGATAACTTCAAAGCCCATATATATCTCCTCCTGGAATATGTATTCTACTATATATACATACCGTACTATTACATTTTAACGGCAGAATGACCCGCATAGCATAAAGAAATTGAACCTCTCAATCAAGCCGTGTCAGCGTTGGGCCGAGTGTTATGTAACATCGTTGACTCGTATCAGCCGGTGGTCTATAAAGTCATTATGAAATACAGAAAACTCGGTAACACCGTACTTATCGGCGCCCGTAAGACTGAACAAGTAGAGCAGGTATTCGAAGCCGAGGAGCTGGATGTCGATTTCGTCCCTCTACCGACGGAGTTAAAAAGTGATTGATATAAACAAAAAAATTCGGTCAATCTCCGCGGAGCGGATGCGCCAGGATCTGTTTCAACTTTGCGGGGGCCCCCAGCCCTTCCGAAAGGCCAACTACACCCGGCCCGGGCACACGCTCAATTCGCTGGCGGAAACAGATGCGTATATCCGCGGCGAATTGGATACCCTTGGTTACGAAGTTATCACCACCACCCATCAGGCACAGGCCTTTCGCTGCGACGAGGCCAAGCCGCTGCATCACTGGTACGCAACTCCGGATCCGACTGATCCTTTCTACAATATCTCAAATCTCGAAACAACCCGCAGAGGGCAAATATTTCCGGAACGGTTCATTCAGTTGATCTCGCATAAAGACTCGATGAGCTGGATAGATTCCCCGGGTGCCCATGATAACGCCGTCGGTACCGCAGCCAACCTCGAGCTGGCGCGGATCCTGGCAAATTGTGAATTGCGGCATTCGGTGCGTGTGCTCTTCTGCAACGAAGAACACACCCCTTGGACAAGCCGCTTCGCGGCGGAGGCAGCGGCGGAACGTGAAGACAACATCATCGCTGTTTTGAATAACGACTCCCTCGACGGCAAATCAGATGAAGACATGGCAGCTGAAAAGATGAGCCACGTGATCTGCTACTCGACTGCGGAAGGTCTCGAATTGGCAAGGAAAATCGAGTCCTGCGCGCTGCGATATAATATCGATATCAATGTAGATGTCGCGTTCAAAGAAACGGTGAATGACGATGATGGAATGCTTATTAACGCCGGCTTTAGAAGGACAGTGATTAATTTAGGGTCATGGCCGTACGCTGATTCAGAATATCATCTTCCGGGAGATACATTTGATCGGGTAAACATGGATAACTTGGTCCGAAGCACTCAACTCATTTTGGCGGCCGTGTTAGAGCTGGATGAAGAGGGGTGACTGCAAATTATATTTGAAAATCTTCTATAGTAAAATCCCGAAACATTCGCATGAGTTCAGTGCGGCGAAACACGCCGAGCTTATCAAAGATCTGTGACAGATGATTCTTCACTGTCTGCTCCGCAATGCCGAGATTGCCAGCGATGTCCTTGTTGGAATACGCACGGGCAATGAGACCAATGATCTCACATTCACGCTCGGTCATATTACGATAGAGTTCGAGGGCCTGTTCTTTGTTTACCGCCTTACCGACTCGATCCAATATATCCGTGCCGGGTATCTGGACAAGACGCTGAGCGACCGACGGCGACATGAGAACCGCTCCCTGGACTACGGCGCGCACCGAGGCGAATAGTTCCTCCGGCGGAATATTCTTGAGTATGTAGCCGACCGCACCGTACTGAAGCGCGTGATGGACATATTCATCGTTGTCGAAAGTAGTGAGCATAATTATCCGGACATCCGGATGGCTCTCGTGAATTGTACGGGTGGCTTCCACGCCGTCGATTCCGGGCATACGTACATCCATGAGTACCACGTCAGGCGCGGCATCATCCACAAAATCAATGGCTTCCCTTCCGTCGGCTGCGACGCCTACGACTTCCATATCATCGGTTCTCGACTCCATGACTATTCTCAGATTTTCTACAAATAGCTGCTGATCATCCACAAGCAGTATTTTTATCCGTTTCATGTCTGCTCCGTAAAACCGATTTTTGAGATACTTGCTCTTATTTCAAAACCATCCGCGGTATTCTGTGCTTTGAGGGTTCCGCCGAGTTTGCCCAAGCGCTCGCGCATACCCATCATGCCTATACCATCCGCGAGATTATCAGTTCCGATTCCGTCGTCGCGTATAACGACCCAGTAATCTCCGCTTTCGATCCAAAGCCTGACCGAAATATGATGCGCGTGGCCATGGCGAAACGCGTTTACCAGACTTTCCTGAATCAGATGAAAAATAGCTTCGTCTAATTCATCACCGCTGGTGAGCGGCACATTTCCATATTCAACATTCACCAGAATCCCGGAAGCACGGCTAAAGATATCAATCATGCGCTGAACAGCGGAAAGTCCGATGGTATGGACCTCTTCCTTCTCCCGCAACAGATATAGTGCCCGCCGGGTTTCCTCCAGCCCATGCCGGGTTTGAGAATGGGCCGAACGTAACTTCTCGCGCAGAATCTCAGGTCCATTCTTCGCGAGGTCTTGGGCGGCTTCTAGAATCATAACGACATTGGTCAAAGAATAACCAATTGTATCATGAATTTCACGGGTTATCCGATTTCGCTCATCCACCGCGGAGACTTCACGGGCGGTATTGGCAATTTGAGCAAATCCGCTATGTGTTTGTGTTAATTCCGTCACCGCGGAGTCGAGTCTTACCGCCCTGGCTTGCACTCGTATCAGTTGTTCCCGGTAAAAAGTGGCAAGACATGAGCTGATACTCAAAGCGGCCATGGTTGCGCCGGCAATTAATACGTCCGGAAAGTACCTTGGATTCGCAAAACTGAGAGTTCTCGCTCCCGCACGGTGCAGAAGAATGGCGGCCGCGACAATAACTGTATCTGAGATGGCATTGACAGGTACGGTCTCGTAGACATTCACCTCGTAGATCAAGCCGATGAGTAGAGGCAGACAAACGAGCAGGTTTATACCGAAGGAATATACAATTATTACTACGCATATCGTCCTTAATCCAAGTACCGCTCGAAATAAAACAGAATTGGTCAAAAAGAAGGCAAAAAACGATATGCTTCCGGACAGTAGCAGAAGGAAAATTATCACCCCTCGAAAATCCCCGAACAGACGAATGTCCCATAGGCTGAAACGGTACACTGCGAAGGTTAATCCGTGAGATACTAACGATACAATCAATGCGCTTACAGCTATGTTGGGATGGCGCTCATGAAACTTCACATCCGTATTATCCGTGCCACCGTCAACGGCTGTCAAGCGATTCGAGATTTGGTAGGTTGACCGATGGGTAATCTTCGGCTTAATTTGATTCGATTATCTTAGACGTCGAAAGGAAGGTAAAATATGATGGACAACGAAAATCCTGCCCGAGAAGATTCTCCGGTTAATATCGGTTCCCGCCTGGAGCTATTTGTCGACCGGCACATCGCCGACACGCTCCAACAGACAACCTTTCGCCTGCATCATCCCCAGCGGCTTCCTCTTGCTCAAAGCCCGATCAGCGGGGGATATATGAGCGTCTTCAAGGATGGTAATCTTTACCGCGCATATTTCCGTGACAATGACCCGGCCTATACAGGTAAACATGACGACCGAATCGACGGCAATGACGGAGAGTTCACCGCCTATGCTCAAAGCCCCGACGGTCACGAATGGACTCGCCCCGAGCTGGATCTGCACGAGATTGCGGGCTCCCGTGCCAACAGTGCAATTCTCGCCAAACATACGCCATTTACTCACAACTTCGCACCGTGTATCGACACGCGCCCCGATGTGGAACCGGAATCCCGTTTCAAAGCTCTCGGCGGCACCCATCCCGGGGGACTCTTTGCCTACAAGTCGGGCGATGGAATCCACTGGGAGCGGCTGTGGGATGAGGCGGTTATCACTTCTGAGGGAAAGGCCTTCGATTCCCAGAACGTCTCTTTCTGGTCAGCCGCAGAGGAGTGTTATGTCTGCTATTTCCGCTCCTGGTTTACGCCTTACGGACGATTTCGCACAATCAGCCGCACTACCTCCTCCGATTACATCCATTGGACCGCGCCAATTCCCATGAATCCAAACCTCCCGGCCGAAGACCTATACGTAAGCGGTACACACCCCTATTTCCGCGCTCCGCACATCTACGTGGCCCTGCCCACACGTTTCATAAAAGACAGGGGCAGCTCGACGGATATCCTATTTATGTCAACCCGCGCCGGATCAACATCATATGAGCGCCTCTTCACCGAGGCCTTCATTCGCCCGGGACTCGATCGTCAACGCTGGGGTAACCGGGCAAACTACGCGGCCTTCGGCGTCGTGCCTACAAGTCCGACAGAAATGTCCATCTATCACGGTAATAGCGGCCATCGCTATGTCCTGCGGATCGATGGTTTCACATCGATCAACGCGGGCCGCGAGCAGGGAGAATTCATCACGAAGCCTCTGATTTTCACAGGCGAGAAACTGGTCGCCAACTACAGCACCTCCGCGGCGGGAAGCCTGCAGGTTGAGATTCAACATCCGGACGGCACTCCCATCCCTGGATTCTCTCTCGAAGATGGCCGGCTAAATATCGGCGATGAAATCGATGGCGCTATCGGGTGGACCGGCAATGGGCGTCTCGGGAACCTTGCCGATCAACCGGTACGCCTGCGTTTTGTTATGCGGGAGTGTGATCTGTTCTCGATTCAATTCAGATAGAGAAAACCAGTTCTTTACTGCGTTCCTGCCGGAGGTTCGACATAAGATCCGAGGAATGTTCGAATGGTCGAACAGAGCTCATCGACCCTGCCGCCGCGAATGCTGTAGCGAGTATGTTTGGGATCGTCATCCGGATATGTCTTTGTAACCAGGCTCGCGAGCCTGAGAATTTTGAGATGATGGTTAATTGTGGGTGCCCGAAGACGGAGTTTTTTTGCTATTTCTACCTGGGTGAGAGGTTCTTTGGCGATGAGTTTTAGAATCTTCAACCGGGTGTGATCAGAGAGTGCCTGCAATCCTGTGGAAAGGCTGTCGGGTACGACATCTCCCGGAATGAGAGAAGCATCGGCGGGCCGAGAACCAAACTGCATCATTCCGACTTCATTGCCGAGATCCGCGAGCATCACCAGCGGGCCGAGCCAAAATGAAGGCATGAGCACGACGGTTTCTTTGTCACTCAGCATATCGGACTTAATTCCCTGAGAAAGCTCCTCGATGAGGTCCTCGGTTGACAACGACAAGGCTTTTTTCTGAGCATCCGCAAGGCCCTGCTGCAGCGCCGGTTCGATGCGTTTCTCTTCTTCTCTGAAAAAACTCTCGTAATAGTCGCTGATTCCCCGAATGAATCCAGTTCCAAACTCGACCGGATGAGCCCAGCAGTTTAGCCAGCCGGAAAGTTCATCGATATTTATCTTATGCTTCTTTCCGGCGGGAGGCTCCACGAGCTTCTCAAACTTGCATATATCCGCTTCATCCCAACTGCCTTTGCCCGTAATCCCGCGAAAGAAGAGCCCTATCTCATCCTCGGGACCGCACATCGGGGCAATATTCGAGAGCACGTCCTCCGGATTTATCGATTCAAGCTGACCGACGACAGTCGCACCGTTTTTCGGCTCCGGAAGCGAATGGACCCATTGAAGAGGCGATTTTAGAAATGGCAGGGATTGGGTGAAGATATCCCTGGAATCCGCCGGTATTCGCGATCGAACGCCGGCGGCCCAGGAAGGTCTGACTCCGAAAATTGAGGGGTTATGTATGACGAACAGACTGGTGAATAGTTCGTACGCCGCACCTATGTCCCATTTCAATTTCATGCTTTGAAGCCTTCCTTTGGAAAGTATGTTTTATTGCGATGCCGACCCTGATTAATATTCTTTCTGCAAGAGTTTTCTTCTCGACATAGACCGAGGTTGTTCCCGCAGATCGTCTAATCAATCTATAGATCCTCGCTTGATCGGCGATCCTATCATATTTTGACTTGGCTTCATAAGCATAGAGGGCTAAATCTTCGTACATAATGTACCTCCTGCACAGGGACCGGGCACAATCCCCACCGAACACGGCCTCACTAGCTACCCGCCTAAAGAGACAACTACCTAATGAACTTAATATCTTATTAGATTATCGTCTAACTTTCAGAAAAAGTCAATAGAGAAAAAAATATTCATGTCGCTAAAAAGGCTGCTGTTGAGAAAAGCCGACTATTCGTGCAAACTCGCTCCCTAATAGGAGCTTGCATGGCAACAGCTTTTTCAGAAACCGAGTCGCGGGACTCCCTCGCCCGCCTACTAGAGAGTCCGGTCATCCAGCGTCCGTCCGGCAGGAACAGCGTCCATCTATTCCAGGCCATCTCGCACCTGTGCGGACGAGACGCAAATGGAGTTCTGCCGGAAACAACTGAATTGATGGACCACATCGGCGAACACCGGCACTATCTCTTTGTCCTGGTTGATGGTCTAGGAATTAATCAGGAGCCACTCTACCCGGCAGACGGCTTTCTCAAAAATACTCCCAATACTGTTATTACCAGCGTTTACCCTTCAACCACAGCCGTGGCTCTTACCTCGCAAGCAACAGGGTTGTGGCCGGGTGAACACGGTGTTACCGGCTGGAATACCCACCTGCCGGAGAGAGAGCTCACCGTTCTGCCGTTAAAGGCCTCCGAACGGATGAGTACGCAGCCCATCAAGCAGCTCAACATACCATTTCGAGAAGTCGTCCAACC
>JABGPX010000608.1 GCA_018644745.1 Spirochaetales bacterium | reverse complement strand
TTAGGAATTTCGCCTTTAGGCGGCGAGCTTTTCTCTCCGGCGGCTCTCGGAGTGCTGGCAGGATGCGATCTGACTAACGATGTTCTCTCACAATGCTTTCGAAAACTCGGATGGTTTTGGGATGAAGAAAGCCGAAGCATGATCCGGGTGAGCTATGGCTCTCTCAACGTTGAGGAGTTCGGGTCGGTTTACGAAGGCCTTCTGGAATACGACCCCAAACTCACCAAGAAGGGGAATGGATTTGCCTTTGACCTTGTAAAAGGTGAAGAGCGATCAACCTCCGGCTCGTACTACACTCCAGAGGAGCTTACGCAGCCGCTGATTCATCATTCGCTGGATCACGTTATCGACGCTAAGAAAGAGGAAGAAGACCTTATTGCCGGACTGCTTTCGATATCAGTTTGCGATGCAGCCTGCGGAAGCGGGCATTTTCTCCTTGGCGCAGCCAGACGAATCGGGCTGGAATTAGCGCGAGCCACGACGGGCCATGAGCAGCCGGCACCTGGTGAGATACGGCGGGGAGTACGGGATGCAATAAAAAACTGCATCTACGGAGTTGATGTGAACCCTTACGCCGTGGAGCTCTGCAAAGTTGCGCTTTGGCTCGAGGCACATGAGCCTGGAGAGCCGCTCAATTTTCTAGATCACCGGATCAAGTGCGGCGACGCGGTGGTTGGCCTCGGTAGACAGGAGGACCTTGGAAGAGGTATTGCTGATAAGGCATTTAAGACTAGGCCAGGAGACGAGAAGAGCGTCGCGTCCAGGTATCGGAAAAAGAACTCTAAAGAGCGAAACGAATCCGGCGACAAGCAAAACGTTTGGAGTTTTGCAGGAAACGTAGATAATGATCTCAAGCTGCTGCAGGGATTGATCAAAGCAGTTGTTATGATGCCCGAAAGCGATCCGGGGGATATAGAAGAAAAAAAACAGGCGTATATGAAGATGCTTTCCGGGCCGAACTTTTCGCACCTTAAGTCCCTTGCCGATTTGCAGACAGCGCAGTTCTTTCTGCCGAAAATCGAGGCAAACGAGCATGTTCTCTGCACGGAGGGTGATTACCGTTCTTATCTCGTTGGCGAGGTGGCGATGACAGGAAGCGGACAGATTACAGCGGCTAAAGAGTCTGCACGAGGGAAAAAATTCTTTCACTGGTTCCTTGAGTTCCCGGCGGTCTTTGCGGAGGGTGGATTCGATTGCATGATTGGGAATCCGCCGTTTTTGGGAGGTAAAAAAATTACAACCGTTTTCGGCCAAGATTTTCTTGACTACATGAAACAAGAATATTCGCCCGCGGGAGCGATTGATCTCGTAGGGTATTTTTTCAGACGCTATTTCGAACTCCTACGATCTAGCGGGCATTTTGGGCTGTTGGCAACGAATACCATCGCTCAAGGCGGCACCAGGGAAGGCAGTCTGCATATTATATCAGAACAAGGAGGTGAAATTTCATTTGCCGTCAGATCTATGCCTTGGCCAGGAGTCGCTTCGGTTTCAGTTTCTCTTGTAGCGATATCAAAGGGCCCCTTCGCAGAGCAGAAACGCCTTGATGGTCTTCGAGTTGATCGCATATCGACGTACTTGGATGATTCAGAAGCCTTAGGCGATCCGTTAAAACTAGTTAGAAACGCCGACATGAGTTTTGTAGGCTCCTATCTGCTCGGAAAGGGGTTTGTGCTTGATCCGAAGGAGGCGGAGTTGCTCATACGAAAGAATCCAGAGAATCGAGACGTTATTTTCCCTTACCTGAATGGGGAGGACCTTAACTCCCGTTTTGATCAGAGCCCAAGCCGATATGTTATAAACTTCTTCGATTGGCCAATTGAGCAGGCAAAGAAATACTCGGATTGTTTCAGGATTGTTGAGGAAAGGGTTAAGCCGCAAAGAACACGAAAAAAGGATGACGGGACATTCGCGCTTCGCAAACCACTTCCACAAAAATGGTGGATTTACGCTGACAAGCGGCCAAAGCTGTACCACACAATCGAGCGCTTGGAGCGGGTATTGGTGATACCCGAAACGACTAAGTTTGAGACTTTCACGTTTGAGAACATATCTATGATCTTCTCCCACATGATTAAAGTAATCGCAACAGATCGCTTCTGGGTTTATGCGTTTTTGCAAAGCTCGTTGCATACGGAGTGGGCAAGGCGATACTGCTCTACACTCGATACGCGACTAAAATACAATACAACTGATGCGTTTGAAACTTTTCCTTTTCCGTCCCGCCAATCTGCCACTATCGATGGTGATAAGCTTGGTATTGAATACCATGAATTACGTAGCGAGATCTGCAAATCAACGGGTCTTGGCCTAACGAATATATACAACCAGTATCATAATATTAAGCTTTCCTATATTGATTCGGGCCTACGCGACAATGAGATAGAGGGGCATATTGGAAAGGAATCATTCAAATTGCGTAAATATTTGACCAAAAATAATCCAAACATCACTTTCAATGATTTCGTAGATGAAATTGTCAAACTCCGGGTACTCCATGAAAAAGTTGATGTTGCAGCAGCGGATGCATATGGCTGGAATGATATCGACGTTTCTCATGATTTCTATAATGTGGAATATCTTCCGGAAAATGATCGAGTCAGATACACTATCAACCCGGAAGCGCGCAAAGAAGTCTTAAAGCGGCTCCTCAAGCTCAATCATCAGTATCACGAAGAAGAAGTGGCACAGGGCATCGCGGATGAGAAAGGCAAGGCTATAAAAAGCGCGAAGCAGAAAAAGGTTCCGGGGGACGATTTATTATACGGTGAGCTTTTCTCCCCGGAAGAAAGGGGAGAGTTGATATGATATGTGCTTGTTGATATATATCCGCTGCGGCTGGATCGTCAGCCCTCGCTGCACGGAATCCGATCTTTTTGGAGCATAATAGTATGATTTCAACACGCATTTCTGTCGTCATCGCGGGTGTTGTCGCATTAATCGTTTTCTTAGTCACCTATTTCTTCATGAGGATAAAAGGCGAAAGAGTTCGTGCAGAGCTTGAGACTTTACGGCCGGTAGTTCGGCAGAAAGAAGAACTGGATAAAGCACTGAAAGAAGAGCAAGTATTGCGTGCTCGTATTGAAGAAAAAATGTTATCAACAACTGAGAAACTTGAATGGACTGAAAAGGCAGAGGAGAAACTCAGAGAGGCATTCGAATCGCTTTCATCACAAGCATTACGGCTTAACGCAAACGAGATTCAGAAGCGTAGTAGCGACAATCTCGAGGAGTTTAAGAAACGTCTAGACGGCGACTGGAATACCCAGAGGGAATCATTCAAGAATATCGTTGATCCGATCGGCAAAGAGCTTGAAAAGCTCGATAAGCAGGTGCAGGAGATTGAGAAAACGCGGAAAGGGGCGTATCAGAGTCTGACTGATCAGGTAATCGAACTCGTTAAGAGAAACCAGGAACTGCAGACCGCCACCGTTTCACTTTCGACAGCGCTCCGCTCAACAAGAACTCGCGGGAAGTGGGGAGAAGTTCAACTTCGCCGAATCGCCGAAATGGCGGGTATGATAGATCATGTGGATTTCGAAGAACAAGCGCAGGTGGATGGACAGCGGCCTGACATGACCGTTCGGCTCCCAAATGAAGGTATTATACCAGTTGACGCAAAAGCACCGATGGATGCCTATCTCGATGCTCAAGAAACCACTACGGAAGAAGATATGACGGTAAAACTTGCCGCCCACGCAAAAGCCCTTCGCGCACATATGAATAGTTTGGCAAAGAAGGCATATTGGTCTCAATTCCCCCGGTCCCCCGATTTCGTCGTCATGTTAATCCCTTACGAATCAGGTCTGACGACAGCTTTTCAGTCCGATCCGGCATTACTTGATGATGCACTCGATAGCAAGGTGCTTATCGTATCTCCGGTAACTCTTCTCGCTTTGCTTAAGACCACCGCACTTGGATGGATGCAGCTCAAATTGGCGAAAAATGCTCAAGAGATAGCGGATCAGGGCAAGGAAATTGCCAGCAGGTTTGGCAAGTTCTTATCATACTTCTCTGATATCGGGTCAAAGTTAGATAGTGCTATGACTATCTATAATCGAGCTATTTCATCGGCAGAACGCAGGCTCATGCCATCATTTAGAAAGCTCTCGGAGATGACCCTCTCGTCTGAGGTACCGGAAACGCCGCCATCAATCGAAAATAAAGCTCAGGGTATAGAGGAAGGCCAATTGGCTTTTGGGACTGAAGATATAGAAGACGATCAATAAGGGCAGCAGGTCCTGAGTTGCAGCGATGGAACCTGAGTTACAAAATCGGATTAAAAAGTAGAAAGGTAATAAATGCGATTCTTTGATAGGCAACGGCGTAGCGAAAGGGCTCAAATCGAAGATAATATCACTCCGACTGTTGAAATGGAGGATTTTGTAACCGAGTTCCATAGCAGAAAGCACGGTATTTTTTTTGTCACTGGTGAAGCAGGAACCGGAAAGTCGACGTTGCTAAGGCAATTCTATCAGCAAGTAAAAACCCGGGCAGTATGCGTGGCTCCCACAGGAATTGCCGCGCTCAACATTTCTGGCCAAACCATTCATTCCTTTTTCAAATTCCCTCCTTCATTGATAAACCCCGCAGAAGTAAAAAAGCAGAAAGATCCTAGGATCTACCAGAAAATTGATTTTCTTATCATTGATGAAGTTTCAATGCTGCGCCCGGATCTGTTTGACGCAATCGATGTCTCTCTTAAAATGAACAGAAATTGCTCTGAATTACCGTTCGGAGGAGTTACTGTGATTCTTTTTGGAGACCTTTATCAGTTACCGCCGGTTGTGGAAGATGGTGAGAGGAATATTCTCAAAGAAATGGGGTATCGGACTCGCTATTTTTTTAGCGCCATGGCGTTCAAAGAAAATATAGCTCAGGTTAAAATGTGCCGCCTTACAAAGGTATTCCGGCAGCACAGCGATAGCTTTATCAATCTGTTGAATCAGGTTAGAAATTGTGAGCTCACTGATGAAATTGGTCGCTTGCTTGATAGCAGGTTAATTGATGAAGAGGATGCCAAACTTACCGACGCGCTAGTTTTAACGACTACTAACAAAGTTGCGAACGCATACAACCAGGACTTTTTGGATGAATTACCGGGCAATTCTAAAGTATTCAGGGCGAAAGTAACCGGTGATTTTAAAAAACAAGAGTATCCCACCGAGGAATATCTTGAGCTGAAAAAAGATGCAAAAATTCTTTTCATAAAGAACGACGAAGGGAATCGTTGGATAAATGGATCGATTGGTATCGTCTCCGGTCTTGATGCAGACAAGCTGCTGGTCAAGGTTGGTGACCTAACCCATCGTTTGAAACAAGTAAAATGGTGTAAATTCCGGTATTCTCTTGCTGAAGGGAAAATAGTAAAAGAAGAAATTGGTTCCTTTGAGCAGTTTCCGGTACGATTGGGGTGGGCGATTACCATTCACAAAAGCCAGGGGCTTACTTTAGACCAGATAGTCATCGATACGCGGAAAAAAGCATTTGAGTCCGGTCAAGTATATGTTGCTTTGTCCAGAGTACGTGAAATTGATGCAATTAGCCTAATAGGCTCAATTACCGGAGGCGACATCTGGCAAAACAACGAAGTAGCAGATTTTGAAGAATATATGAACGAAAAAGGCTTTTAACTTTTCTACAAATAGGCGTGAATGAATAATGAGAAAAATTTAACTTGCTGGGGGATTGAGATTGGATTCAAAGTTATTTGTAACCTACGTTGCGTCCTTTATTATTGTTTTAACTTTCAGTGCTTCTTGCATACAGATTGGTTCAATACGGCGAAGAATTAGGCAAGTATATTTGGCTTGGCAAAGAAATACGGTAAATATTGCAGAAAGCAGCCTATCCATCATCTGGACGGAATATGCAGAGACCTTTGTGAAAATAAATGGTCAGGAAAGATCTAATCATCACGCAAGTGACTTCTTCAACCTCAAGCGCGCAATCTCCACATTGGGGAACGCGGGGCGTACTTCGGTATCACTTGCTATTCCCGGGGCGTTGGTCGGAATGGGCATTGCGGGCACATTTATTGGCCTTATTACCGGTCTGCGTGGTTTCAACCCGGCGGGGGAAGAAATAATCAATAGCATCGATCAGCTTCTGCAGGGGATCAATACAGCATTCTGGACATCCTTTATCGGTATAGCACTTTCATTAATCTTAAATCTTTTCATTATTAAGCAAACGCTGGCCGCATGTGAGCAAGAAATCACGGCAATCGCTTCCAGTCTTGATTCACAATACCATGTTGACGGGTTCCAATTCCTTCAAATGATGTTCGTGGCTTCAGATGAACACGGGCAGGAGCTACTTCCCAGGCAAATGTTATTAAAATCTGCTTTAGAATCTGAAAAACAAACAAGCGCATTGTCCAGTTTCTCTACAGATTTGGCGGACAAAATAAAGAACATGTCTGACCAACTCCTAGAAAAATATAACGATGAAATATACGACATGTATAAAAATGTGATTCAACCAGCCATCGATAAGCTAAATGATGGGCTGCAGCATTTACTTGATGAAAAAAAAGAAACTGGAGCCGAGGCTGTTAAGGGAATTGTAAATGAGCTTCAGGAATCCTTGCGAGGAATGATAAGCGAATTCCAGCAATCGCTTTCCGGAGAGACAAAATCAGAGCTGGAAAATCTTGCTTTGGTCCTCGGTGATGCAGGGTCTTCCTTCGCTAACCTTCCCGAAATGATGTCTCGCATGTACCAGCAGCAGGAAGACCAAATCTCCCTAATGGATGAAGTAATGAACACTATGCGTCAATTAAGCGCGTCATTTACTTCTCAGCTGGAGAGCGTAGGTGATTCTCTCGGTAAAATGGTAGAGATTCAAGGTGCCTATTCGAATATTACAGAAAGCATGTCAGGCATTTCTACTTTTATGAATATGGCGGCGTCGGAGCTATCAGCTTCCTCAAGTTCGCTTTCTGACCGTGCAGAGGCGCTGGGCGATTTACATTCGAACACTGTCGAAAATATGCATGGTATTGTCCAGAGTATTAGCCATGCTGAAAAGGGTTTTGATGAAATTGATAAGAGCCTAACATCAGTCTTTGATGCAATAAGCAACGGAATTAATGGGTACAGCCAGACCGTCAGCGAAAATCTGGACGGCTTTTTAGCAAAGTATGTTGATGCGGTAACCAAATTCGCAGACCGCTTGTCGGGTGCTGCTGAAGACTTAAATGCCGGTATCCAGGAATTATCAGAGATATTTGATAGCCGCAATATTGCTCGAGCGCAGAAAGCCATTGAGGAAAGGGCTTGAGGTGAAATCCGCAGACGCTCTTCAGCGTATTCGCGAGAATGTCAATTCCATTTCTACGCATGAAATTGCAAATCAAAGTGCAAGGATGTCAAGGATATTTGACGCAAGCATTCAACGCATTGAAGGCAGGTTGGATTCATTTGGTGAAGGTGATTCAACATTGTTACTGGACAGAGCAAAAGCAGCGTACA